>JAGFXW010000159.1 GCA_017861495.1 Bacillota bacterium | reverse complement strand
TTTGCAAAATTGATATCGGGAAAGAGACGCTGGAAATTGTAACCGGCGCGCAGAATGTGAGTGCCGGACAAATTGTTCCGGTTGCTGTGAACGGGGCAAAGCTTCCTGGGGGGAAAGAAATTTTTGATGCCGATTTCCGTGGCATTTTGTCACAGGGAATGCTGTGTTCAACCAGTGAATTGAACTTGGATCCGAAACTTCTCTTGCCGGAGGCCAGAGAAGGGATTTATATTTTACCGGAAGATACGCCGGTTGGCGTGGATATTAAAGAAGCTTTAGGACTCGATGATGTGGTATTGGAATTTGAATTAACGGCGAATAGGGCTGATTGCTTCTGCATGTTGGGCCTGGCAAGGGAAATCTCTGTTTTGACAGGAAACCCACTGAAAAAGCCAATGCTCAGTTTGCGTGAAGAAGGAACGGAACATGCTGCGAATTTGATCCGAATTTCTATTGAAGATCCACATATGTGTCCGCGGTTTACAGGCAGAGTCCTTCAGAATATTAAGGTCGGCCCGTCGCCGGCTTGGCTCCGGCATCGTGTCCAAGCTGCAGGAATGCGTTCAATCAGCAATGTAGTTGATGCGGCAAACTTTGTCATGCTCGAACTTGGACTGCCGATGCATACGTATGACTATAATTTGCTGTCCCGGCAGCAAATCAGCGCCCGACAGGCTCGGCCGGGAGAACGCTTGTTAACGCTGGATGGTGAAAAAAGACAGTTAAGCCCGGATATGCTGGTAATCGCCGATGCGATTCAAGCGGTTGGCTTGGCCGGTGTAATGGGAGGTCTTGCGACAGAGATCACTCCCCAAACAAAGACAGTATTCGTAGAAGCGGCTGCTTTTAACGGTACTTCGATCAGAAGAACATCGCGGGCTTTGGGCTTGCGTTCCGAAGCATCCGGACGATTTGAGCGGGGCGTAGATCGTGCTGATGTTACACGGGCCTTGGATCGTATTGCTCAAATTTTAGAAGAAATGGGCGCTTGTAAAGTATGCCCCGGAATTGTGGACGTATATCCTGGAGTTAGTTTGCCGAGCCAGATTACTTTTACGGCAGCGCAGATCAATAAACATTTGGGAACTGATATTCCCCAATCGGTTATGGTGGATATACTTCGCCGCTTGGAGTTTGTCATAGACAAAAATGCGGAAGTCGTTACGGTAACGGCGCCAACTTGGCGAAGTGATGTAACTTGTGTTGCCGACATTAGTGAGGAAATAGCCCGGATTAATGGTTTTGATAAGATCGTCGCTACTACGCCGCAAGGCTATATGATGCAAGGAAAACAAAGCGAGGCGCAGGATCTTCTCGATACGATCCGTGATATATTATCCGGTAATGGGTTTGACGAAATTATGTCCTTTAGTTTCACCAGTCCGTCTATTTTGGATAAATTAAATTTACCGGCGGAGGATCCTCTGCGGACGGCAATTCCGGTTTTGAATCCGATTACCGATGATTTTCCTTTACTGCGCACTACGTTGTTAGGCGGGGTTTTAGAAACGGTTGCCCGTAATTTATCACGCAAAAATGACGATATGTGTGTGTATGAGTTGGGTGCGGTCTATTTGCCGGAGGCTTTGCCATTAAAGGTATTGCCTAACGAACCATTGATGTTGTGCGGAGCAATGCTGGGTAAGCGCTATGGACTTGCCTGGAACCGTCCGCGTGATCTGGTAGATTTCTATGATGCCAAAGGAGCGGTGGAAACATTGCTCGAGGGATTAGGGATCAAAGGATATCAGGTTGCAGCCGGACAAAATATATCGCTGCATCCCGGCAAAACAGGGATGTTTGTGAAAGACGGAGAAACGTTAGGTATTGTAGGGGAAGTACATCCACAAGTGCTGGAAGCATTTGATATTGCGCGGAAAGTATACGTCTTTGAATTAAATGTACAAAAATTGATTAAACACGCGCAAATTTCCGGCCATTATACTCCACTGCCGAAGTTTCCTGCTATCATTCGTGATTTGTCACTCACCCTGCCGACCAGCACGCCGGTTGAAGAAGTGCTAAACGAAATTCGCAGCAACAGTGGTGATTGGTTGGAGACGGTAACTTTGTTTGACGTATATACTGGCGGACAAGTTGAGGAAGGAATGCGAAGCTTGGCTTTTTCACTCACATTCCGCGCTCCTGATCGAACGTTGACGGATGAAGAAATCAACGAGTGCCATGAAAAAATAGTAGAACATTTGGCAGAAAAAATGGCAGCCAAATTACGGAAATAAAACAACATTTACTAGTAAAAGGATAGGTTTGCCCATTAGACGACAGCAGGTTATTAACGCCGGCTGTCGTTATCTCTCTTGTCCGGCAGGAATAATAAATAGATAAAGCGAAGTGGTAATCAGCTTACCATAATGATGGGGGTGAAAGTGTGGAAAAGCAAAAAGGCAAGGCTACGGTTGAAATTTTTGGTGAAACGTATACCTTGCGAGGGGACGATGACCCGGAAACCATTATTCGCGTAGCTGCATTTATCGATGACCGAATGAAACGGATTGCCAGGAATAATTTGCGCTTATCGCCGACAAGGATTGCGGTGCTGGCTGCACTGAACCTTGCGGAAGAATATTTGCGGTTGGAAAAAGATTATCAGGAACTTGTGGAAATGATTAATGGGGAAAAATGAGCGTTTGGACAAAGTTAAGTTCGCTTCAAACCGGGTTTTCCAATGCGGGAAAGGATGAAAGATATGGTTGAATTGTTGGCGCCGGTCGGAGGACAAGAGGCTTTGATAGCTGCTGTTGAAAGTGGTGCAAATGCGGTATATCTTGGCGGTAAATTGTTCGGAGCCCGGGCATCTGCCCAAAATTTTAGTGGAGAAGAATTAGCGGAGGCTGTACGTTTTGCCCATTTGCGGTTTGTACGGGTATATGTCACAGTGAATACGCTGGTCGACAATACGGAGTTGCCGGAATTGGTAAAATATCTTCGTTATTTATATACTATCGGTGTTGATGCGGTTATCGTCCAGGATATGGGAGTCGCAGCCGTGGCGCGTGAGGTGGTTCCGGATATGCCGCTTCATGCCAGTACACAGATGACCGTGCATAATTTAGCCGGCGTACAGTATTTAGCCAAACACGGTTTTAAACGCGTTGTTTTGGCGCGCGAACTATCGATTGATGATATTGCCATGATTTGCCGTCAGGGCGGGGTCGAAATTGAGGTTTTTGTTCATGGCGCTTTATGCGTTAGTTATTCCGGCCAGTGTTTGATGAGCAGCATGATCGGCGGCCGGAGCGGAAACCGCGGGCGGTGTGCCCAACCTTGCCGTTTGCCGTACACGTTGGTTGATGAGGCGGGTAATAATGCGCTGCAGAAGCAGGATGCAGGCGAATACCTGTTAAGCCCGCGTGATCTGAATACGTTGGAACTCTTGCCCCAACTAGTGGACGCGGGCGTTGCATCTTTTAAAATTGAAGGTCGGATGAAACGGCCTGAATATGTTGCGGTTGTTGTTGATTCTTATCGGCGGGCAGTGGATGCGTTTTTGCAGGAAGGAAAGTATAAGCCGTCTGACGAGGCTCAAAAACGGTTGGCTCAGATCTTTAACCGGGACTTTACTACTGCGTATCTTCTGGGAAAGCAAGGCCGCAAAATGATGAGTGACCGTCGTCCAAATAACCGCGGCGTATTTGCCGGTCGTGTTGTTTCTTATGACCCGGCCAAGAAACAAGCCATGGTCCATTTGGAGGAGCCCTTGGCCCAAGGGGATATTATTGAGTTTTGGGTTAAGGTAGGCGGCCGGGTGAATGTTACCGTCAATGAAATGCAGGTGGACGGACAATCTTGTGAAACCGCTGCGGCTGGAATGAATGTTACAATCCCGGTCCCTGGCCTTGTCAGGACAAGCGACCGGGTGTTTAAAGTATTTGACATAAAATTAACCCAATATGCTCGTTCTTTTTTTGCGGATTCCGGTGTTCAGCGTCGGGTCCCACTGTTTGTCGAAGTTGAGGTAAAAGAGGGGCAGCCGTTACGAATACGCATGCAGGATGGGGACGGATTTAGCGGGGAGGCGAAAACTGCTTTTCATGCGGTGCAAGCGCTTAAACGTCCTTTGGATAAACAAATTATAGAGAAACAAATTAGCCGTTTGGGAAATACCATCTTTCAATTACAGGAGCTTTCTTGTCGGATTGAAGGGGAATTGATGGTTCCTGTAAGCGAGATCAATGATGCCCGGCGGCGTGCGGTTGAGGAAGTGGAAAAGGCTCGTTTGGCCGTTTTTCAGCGTGTGCCGCTAGTACAACAAAGCGCAGGAATTATAAAGGAACTTTGTACTGGCAAGGAGAAAATACAGCGAGCGCGCCGCACTTTATTAGCAGTGAACGCAGCCTCCGTTACTAGCGTGGAAGTTGCGTTGGAAAATGGCGCAGATATTATTTATTTTGGCGGCGAAACGTATGAAAAACGGGATATTACCGCTGATGAATATGCGGAAGCTTGCCAGTTGGTACGTTTGCAGGGAAAACAAATTGTTTTTAACACGCCGCGAATTGTGAAAGAATGGCAAATTTCCCGCATGAAAAACGAATTGGAATTATTTTCGAGTCTTCGACCGGATGCTGTCAGCATCGCCAATGTGGGTGTTTTGCAATTGGCGCAGCAATATCCGGAGCTAACTTTGCATGGGGATTATCCGCTGAATATATATAATAGTGCTGCAGTGCGGTTTTTTGGCCAAGAAGGATTCGCCAGCTTGACTTTGTCGCCGGAATTAAATTTCATGCAGCTTGAAGCGTTGGCGAGCGGCGCGCGACCGGCTTTGGAGTGCTTGGTACATGGTTATTTTCCCTTGATGATTTCCGAATACTGTGTATTAGGAAGTTTTCTGGGGGGAGATGATGGACAGTGCGCCCGCCCTTGCCGCAACCAGCAGTATTGGTTGCTAGACCGAATGAAAGAGCGTTTTCCGATCGTTACGGATCAGTTTTGCCGTATGCATGTTTTAAACGCCAAAGAGCTTAGCATGTTGCCGCATGTTTCGCGTTTTGCCCAGATCGGTATTGACAGGATCCGCATTGAGGCTCATTGGATGAGTGGCAAAGACTTGGCTTTTGTTACCCATTTATACCGGGACCTGCTGGATTGCGGTGACAAGGAACTGAGTGGGGTGGAAAGCCGGATCAGCCGTGCTGAGCAGGCAGGCATCACAAGGGGACACTATTTCCGGGGCGTTTTGTAAGGAGAAGATATGAATTTGACAGCTTTGAAGACATTGGAATTTATAAAAATTCGCGATTTTCTGGTGGAATTAACGGGGTCAACAGCAGGAAAAGAAGTGGCGTCAGAGTTGGTTCCGTCGGCAACTCTGGAAGAAGTGCAAAGCCGTTTAGCGCAAACCGCAGAGGCAAATCAAATTATATCGGCAGGATTGCAGGTCCCGTTAGGGGGAATTCGCGAAATCCGGGCTTGCACGAAGAGAGCCGAATTGGGCGCAGTATTGGATCCGGCAGATTTTGTGGCGATTGTAGGAACTTTATATGCTGCCCGGAAAATGAAAACTTTTTTTCAGCCCTTGCAAGAGATGGCTCCATTATTATCGCAAAACGCGGCCTATATTGTTCCAATCCCTGGGTTGGAAAATGCAATCAACCAAGCGATTAGTGAACAAGGATCGGTACGTGATGAAGCCAGTGTAGAATTGCAGCGTATCCGGCGTGAGACGCGGCTGTTGCAGCAACGGATCAAGGAAAAAGTCGACCACATTTTACATTCTGCGGAATATCAGAAGTATTTTCAAGACGCATTGGTGACGGTTCGCGGCGATCGGTATGTAATTCCTATT
>JAGFXW010000030.1 GCA_017861495.1 Bacillota bacterium | reverse complement strand
TCGATATGGTTTCGGACCAGGCCAGCCAGGAGTGGGATTCCATTTTGCTGAGTGTGCGGCAATATTATTTGAGCATGGCTGAAGCAGAAAAACGGATTGGCACCAATAAGGTGTCTGTTAACCAAGCGGAAGAAAACCTGATGATCCAAAAAGCCCGCTATGAAGTCGGTGTAGGTACCAATTTGGATTTACGGGATGCGGTGTTGGCGCTTGATTCGGCCCAGAAAGATTATATCCAGGCGCTCTATGATTATCATACCAGCAAAGCCAAGCTGGAGCAGGCGATGGGTTTGCCGGTGCAGTAAATCTGTGAAAACGGAATAGACGATGTTTTTGTAAGTACGGACACAGAAAAAATAAGAACCAAGGGAGCGCGCTCCCTTGGTTCTTATTTTTTTTCTGAGATTTTAAGAATAATTCGATGGAAATCCGTCAAGGCATTGCTCAGACAGATTGCATCCGTTTCATCCAAATGATGTATTTTTTCACCCAATATTTTCATCGTTTCCACTTTGAGTTGTTCCAGAAGGTCCACGCCGGACGAGGTGATGCTAACGGTGATGCTTCGGCGGTCGGAAGGATCCTGTTCCCTTTGGACAAAACCGTCCGACACCAACCGGTCCACTAACGGCGTCAATTGTTGTTTTGACATGAACAGAATATTGGCAAGTTCGGTCATAGTGGCCTTTTTGTTTATCAGGGCAAATAAAACATGCGCGTGCAGAGGGCTCAAAATATTGCGGAATTTTTGGTCGATCGGCCTGACAAATGTCATCTCTAAAAGAGGCATCAAGTGAAATAATAACTCTACGGCTTTTTGATGGTGCAAAAAAATCACTCCTTAGTTCTTTCTGTAAATGGATTAGGTGTTGACAGGGTAAAAATAAAGGACTATTATATAGTACATAAATATTTACAATCAATAAAAATTGATAATCAACTTATATATACATTATATCATAAACCAAATATAAATGAGATGAAAATCAAATCAAAAACAAAGAAAAAGTTTTTCGATAAAGCTAAGCTGGAACAGGCAATGGGCTTGCCGATGCGGTAAAACAACGAATGGAACAGGGAGGAAGCATCATGAAGGGGAAGCAGTTACGGTATTTGTACGCAGGAATTGCCATAGTACTGATGGTGATAGGCATCGTTGCCGGACGAAATTTTTTCCAGGCAAAGTCATCGGCTGCGGCTGGAGTGCCGCAAAGCGCAGCGGTCAAGGCTACGCAAGTTGTGCAGAGGGATACCCCGGTCACGAATGAATTTGCCGGCAAGATAAAATCGAAAAACGAAGTCAAAATTATGTCGAAAGTGTCGGGCAATATCATCGCCAAGATGGTGAAAGGCGGAGATACGGTATCGCAGGGACAGCCGTTATTTCAAATTGACGACAAGCAATATCGTTCGGCCATCCGTTCGGCGAACGCTTCTCTCTTGAAAGCGCAGGCGACGTTGAACAATTCGGAAAAAGATCTGGAACGGTATCAAAGGTTGGCCGCAGTAAAAGGGGTTTCGCAGCAGACGCTGGATGCGCAGGAGGCGCAGGCAGCGGAAAACGAAGCTGCCGTTGCCGTTTGCCGGGCTGCTCTGCAACAGGCATACGAGGACCAACAGGATACCCTGATTGTTTCGCCGGTCGACGGACGCATTGACGTCAATGATATAAGCATTGGCCAGTATGTTACGGCGGGTTCGACGACGATGGCGACAATCTCTTCGCTGGATCCAATTTGGGTGCAGTTTAGCATGAGTGAAAATGACTATTTGAATTTTGTCAGATTAGGGAATGGGGTTTTGCCGGAGTATTTGAAAAATAATCTTACGCTGGTCCTCGGCAATGGACAGGAATATTCATTAAGCGGATACATTGAACAGATCGATAAAGGAGTTGGTGATACAACCGGCACAATTACCATCAAGGCCTCTTTCGATAATCCGCAGCATATGCTGCTGCCGGGGATGTTTGCCAAGATTGTTATGCATGGCGATGTGCGTAAAGGGGCTTTGCTTGTTCCGCAGAAGGCCGTAAAGGAACTGCTGGACAGTACCTTTATTACGGTCGTTACGGCGGACAATACAGCCGATATCCGGCCGGTAAAAATGGGCAATAAAGTCGGCGCCTTTTGGATTGTTGAGTCGGGTCTTGCAGCGGGAGAGACGATTGTGGTCGACGGGATCGACAAAGTGAAACAAGGGACCGCATTGAATGTTACGATGGTGCAGCCGGATGATGTACAGACTCCGGTGAAACAATAGGGGGCGTTTGCATGGCTAATTTTTTCATCAACCGTCCGGTATTCGCGATTGTTTTGTCGCTGATTATTACGCTGTTGGGTGTGATATCCGTCTTCAATTTGCCGGTTGCCCAGTATCCGCAGATTTCTCCGCCCACGGTATCGGTCAGTACCAGTTACCAGGGTGCCAACGCCGAAGTGGTTGACCAGACTGTCGCGCAGATTATTGAAGAACAGATCAACGGGGTTGAGGGCATGGTTTCAATGTCTTCTGCCAGTACGGATGCTGGCTCCTATTCGCTAAGTATCCAATTTGAATCGGGTAAGGACTCCGATACCGCGGCTGTGCAGACGCAAAATAGGGTTGCATCGGCCACGGCGTCGCTGCCTGGTACGGTTCAGACGGCTGGTGTCACGACCCGGAAGGCTTCGCAGGATATGGCGTTGATTTTTAACCTATGGTCCCCGAATGATCAGTATTCCGATAATTTCATGAAAAACTACGGAAATATTTATCTGATTGATGATCTGAAACGGATCAAGGGTGTTGGCGATGTCATGGCGTTTGGTTCGGATTACAGCATGCGGATTTGGCTGCAGCCGGATAAAATGGCGCAGCGCGGAATAGCGCTGTCTGCGGTAACGAACGCGATCGAGACGCAAAATGTCCAGGCGGCAGCCGGGACGATCGGAAAAATGCCGGTTGCTTCCGAGCAAGCGTTTCAATATACAGCCCGTGTCAAAGGGCGCCTCAGCGAGACAAGCGAGTTTGAAAACATCATTATTAGTTCCAATGCCGACGGTTCTTTTACGCGGCTGAAAGATATTGCCCGGGTAGAGTTGGGCAGCAAAGAATACAGCTACAAAGGGATGATCAACGGCCATATCGGCGCCGGTTTTGCCGTGAAATTAACCAGTGATGCCAATGCGTTGGAGACGATCAGCAAGGTGAAAACCGCGTTAGAAGCGGCAGCAAAGAATTTCCCGCCGGGGATGGAATATAAAATTGTTGTGGATAATACCAAATTTGTGCGTGAATCGATGATTGAGGTTGCCAAAACCTTTGGCGAAGCATTGTTTTTGGTTGTGGTGGTTGTATTCATCTTTTTGCAGAGCTGGCGGGCAACGCTGATTCCTTTACTGGCGATTCCGGTATCGTTGCTGGGAACCTTCGGCGCGTTCAGCGTCTTGGGTTTTACCATCAACACCCTCACGATGTTTGCGATGGTGTTAGCAATCGGCTTGGTGGTGGATGACGCGATCGTGGTGATTGAAGCAGTTGAACATCATATGCGTTATTCCGGCCTTTCGCCGCTGGAAGCGACGAAACGGGCCATGAGCGAAGTTTCCGGGCCGGTGGTGGCGATTGCTTTTGTTTTAGCGTCGGTATTTATTCCGGTGGCTTTTTTCAGCGGCATGATGGGGATTTTGTACAAACAGTTTGCTTTGACGATTGTTGTGTCGATGGCGTTGTCGGCGGTTGTAGCGCTTTCGCTTACACCGGCTTTGTGCACAATGTTACTGAAGCCGCATGATCCGAACGCCCACAGCGGCTTTTTGGAACGGTTTTTCGGGGCGTTTAACCACTGGTTTGAACGAACGGTGGAGAAATATGGGAACGGCTTGCTCAGCTTGGTTCCTCAGGCCCGGATGTGCGTTGTTTTGCTGGGCGTATTATTAATTTTGACCGGCAGTTTGTATAAATTGGTTCCGACGTCGTTCGTGCCGGATGAGGACCAGGGGTTTTACATTGCATCCGTTAACCTGCCGGAAGCAGCCAGCTTAAACCGGACGATTGAAACGGTAGAAAAGCTTGCCGAACAGATCAAATCGCAGCCGGGGGTTGCCAATGTAATGGGTTTGTCCGGGATGGATATCTTGAGCGGCGGCAGTAAAAGCAGCGCGGGAACCATGTTTGTTGAACTCGAATCTTGGGGACAGAGGGAAAAACCGGAATTAAAGGTAAAAGCGGAAGTAGGCCAAACCTTTAAAAGCGGGATGCAGTTACAAGAGGGATCAGTTATCGCGTTTGCCCCGGCTAGTTTGCCTGGGTTGGGCATGGTGGGCGGTTTTACCTTGATGCTGGAAGATCGCAACGGCGGTTCGTTAACGGATCTGGATACGGTTGCCCAGAATTTTGTGGCAGCAGCCAAGGAACGTCCGGAAATTGCTTCTATTACTTCGAATTTCAAATCCAGTACTCCGGGTTATGAGTATGAGGTCGACCGCGAGAAGGCTCATCAGATGGGTGTAGAACTGGATGATGTATTCACCGCCTTGCAGACTTATTTTGCCGGCGCCGAGGTAAACGATTTTAATAAATTTGGCCGGGTGTATAAGGTGATTGTGCAGGCAGACACGGCGTTCCGGGGCGATCCCAACGCGACGCGGTATTTGTATGTAAAAAGCTCTAATGATGTAATGGTTCCGTTGAATACCTTATTGAAGGCGAAAAGCGTAAACGCGTCCTCGATGGTTTCACGCTATAACGGCGTTAAGTCAGTGCAGATCAACGGCACACAAGCCACAGGCTACAGTTCCGGCCAGGCGATGACCGCGTTGGAAGAAGTTGCGGCGCAAACGCTGCCGTCCGGCTATACGTATGAATGGTCCGGACAGAGCCGCGAGGAGAAGATTTCCAGCGGGCGGGCGCCGATCGTATTTGGTATGGCGATTGTGTTTGTCTTTTTGTGCCTGGCCGCTCTTTATGAAAGCTGGAGCGTACCGTTTGCCGTGCTGCTTTCGGTTCCAACCGGGATGTTTGGCGCGTTCCTGTTTCAGTATGTTACTGCGTTGGAAAACAGCATTTATATGCAAATAGGTTTGGTGATGCTGATTGGTTTGGCGGCGAAGAACGCGATCCTGATTGTGGAGTTTGCCAAAGTCAGGGTAGATAGAGGCATGGAACCGGTCCAGGCGGCGATTGAGGCGGCCAAACTGCGGCTGCGGCCGATCCTGATGACTTCATTGGCCTTTATTATCGGCTGTATTCCATTGGCGCTTGCGAGTGGGGCCGGCGCCGGGGCCAGAAATTCCATGGGGACTGCGGTGGTCGGAGGCATGTTTATGGCCACAACCCTGGGGATTTTTCTGATCCCGATTCTGTTTGTACTGGTAGAAAAAGTGACACAAAGGATCAAAGCGCGGTAGATGATTCAACGTGCTTGTGGGCAGCAACGTGTTCTGTTTTAGATGGAACACGTTGCTGTTTGGTATGTAAAAATGATTAGCAAACAATGCGAAACAATGATTTTGGTTAAAATGCCTAGGACTAAAGATGACGGCCGGTTTGTGGAGAAAGAAAACGAAACATGCCTTGACAAATCCAATGAAGCAGTTTATTATAGTCACAAGTAAGTTGGTTGACCAGATAACTGGAGACTGATTCCGAACAGGAATTGGTCTCTTTTTTATTTTACCCAAGGATTCTCTATCGATAAACCGTGCACTTTATCGATAGAGGCGTAAGGAATTAAAAAATGTGATAAGAGGGGCTGGAAAAATGAAAAATCTTAAAGTACTATTGCTATTCTTATTGTTGCTATTACCACTCATCGTAGTAGGTTGCGGAAATTCCAAAGCAGAGAATGAGAGTATTAAGAAAACCACTGTTGCTACAAACTCCGACGCGGACCTTTCCGGGGTAGTCCTGCGCATTGCCGCCGCGGAAGGGAGAAACGGACAGTCCTTGTTAGAAGCGGCAGGGTTGGACAAAACACCGTATAAGGTGGAATTCCACGTGATGCAAGGTGGAAATCTCGTGTTGGAAGCAATGGCCGCAAACCAGATCGATTTAGGAACCGGCAGCCAGATCCCGCCGATCTTTGCCTCACAGGGAAGAAATGGCGGTAATCTGAAAATTATCGCTACGAAAAAATCAACCACTTTGGAGCAAGAATTAATTGTTCCGGCGAATTCACCCATCAAAGCGGTACAAGATTTAAAAGGGAAAAAAGTTGCTTATGTTAAGAGTACAACGGCTCATTATTTCCTGGCGAAAATGCTCGAAAATGCCGGCCTTTCCTGGACTGACGTAGAACCTATCGCGATGACAACGTCGGATGGTTTGTCGGCCTTATTGACGGGGGAAGTCGATGCGCTTGCCAGTTATGGGAACGCGATCCGTTCCGCGCATGCCAAAGGTGCGGTAACGCTGCAACCGGCAACGAATATTCTTTCCGGCGATTTTTACTGGTATGCAACACCGGATGCGATACGAGATCCGAAAAAGCATGCGGCGATTGTCGATTATCTGTCCCGATATAATGAAGCGCATGAATGGGCCAGACAAAACCCGGAAAAATGGGCCGCCTATTATGCGCCGCAAATCAATCAAAAAGTACCAGACTTTTTGCAACAATATAATGAAGAAAATCAGCAGACCAAAACAAGAATTGTGCCGATTGACGCTGCCACTATTGTGTCTGAACAAGATATCGTCAATACGTTTATCAAAATAGGGCTGATAAGAGGTGAAATTGATATCAGCAAAATTTTTGACCGTTCTTTTGATGCAGAAATCAGCAAATTTAAGCAGTACCAGTAAAGGAAGAGGTGGAGAATTTGGGCAATCGGTTTGCAATCAGCGATTTGGCGCTTTCTTGGAGTATACCATTCATCGTACTGATATTCTGGTATGCCATAACCCTGGGACAAAGCAGTATGAGTTTATTTCCCCCTCCGGGGGATGTTGGGATCGCCGTCGGCCGCTTAATAAAAGACGGTACTTTAGCGAAGAACCTTGAGATTAGTAGTATGAGAGCAATAATGGGCTTTGTAATCGGCGGGCTGATCGGTTTTTTGTTGGGTGTAGTAAACGGACAGTTCCGTTTGGCAGAAGCGATTTTAAATACCCCCATCCAAATGATCCGGAATGTTCCGCATCTGGCGATGATGCCGTTGATCCTTATCTGGTTTGGCATCGGTGAAACCGCTAAAATTGTTTTGATTTCGCTGGGAACGTTTTTCCCCATCTATCTGAACACTTTTCATGGGATTCGGTACGTTGACAAGAGTCTGATTGAAATGGGAAAAACGTATGGCCTGACCCGGTTTGAAGTGTTCAAAGATATTATTTTCCCTGGAGCGTTATCGTCGATCATGATTGGCGTCCGTCAATCGCTGGGACGTATGTGGCTAACTCTGATTGTCGCGGAAACGGTCGCTGCCAAGTCGGGGATCGGGTTTATGGCAACGAACGCCAGGGAGTTTATGCTTATGGATGTAATCGTACTGAGTTTGCTTATATATGCTGTGTTGGGAAGCATTTCCGACTTAGCGGCAGGGGTGATTGAAAAAAGGGTTTTGCGATGGCACCCCAATTACAGAAAAGCGTAATAGGAGAATACTATGAGCGACAGTAAAGGCTTTGAAATCAACATACAAAATTTAAATAAATCCTTCGGTGACGTCCATGTATTAAAAAATATTAACCTTACCATAGAACCGGGTGAATTTGTGGCCCTGGTCGGGCACAGCGGCTGCGGAAAGAGTACGTTATTACGGCTGATTTCCAGTCTTGAGGTTCCGACGAACGGCCAGATTACTTTAAACGATGCGCCGGTAAAAAAGATTAATCCGGCAGTACGGTACCTGTTCCAGGAAGCAAGGCTGCTGCCATGGAAGACGGTCTGGGAAAATGTCGCACTGGGCTCGAAAGACCGCAGTAAGGAGAAAGTCCTTCATGCTTTGCAAGAAGTAGATCTGGTAATGAAGGCGGAAGAATGGCCATTGATCCTATCTGGCGGACAGAAACAGCGGGTGTCTTTGGCCCGCGCCCTGGCGGGAGAACCCCAATTGCTGCTGCTGGATGAACCGCTGGGGGCTCTGGATGCGTTGACGCGGATTAACATGCAGATCCTCATCGAGAAACTATGGAAAGAACAGGGTTTTACGGTGGTTTTGGTTACCCACGATGTGAACGAAGCCATTTATTTGGCGGACCGGGTTGTAGTGATTGAAGATGGAAAAATTGCCATGGATAAAAAAATAACTCTCGCCCGCCCACGGGTGAAAGACAGTAACTTCGCTTATTTTGAACGGCTAATTTTGGACAAGGTAATGAAAAATGACGAAGTAGTTGACAGTGAAGCTGCAGATAAAGTGTATGCCATTTAGCAAAAGAGAGGGAGAAATCACAAATGAAAATTACCCAGGTAGAAGTTTTTCATGTCCATTTACGGAAAGAAACGAAGCAACGTCCTGTATTGGTAAGGATTGATACCGATGAAGGGATTTATGGGGTTGGGGAAGCCGGAATGGCCTATGGTACCGGTGGAAGCGCTGCAGCCGGCATGATCAAAGACCTTGCTAAATTGATTATTGGTTTGGATCCGTTTAATACGGAAGCGATCTGGGAGAAATTTTTCAAAAAAACGTTTTGGGGGCAAGGCGGGGGAACCGTTGTGTTTTCCGGTATCAGCGCCATTGACATGGCGCTTTGGGATATTAAAGGGAAAGCGCTGGGGCTGCCCTTATACAAACTGTTAGGCGGGAAATGCCGGCCGGATCTCAGGGTCTATGCGTCACAAATCCAGTTTGGCTGGGGTCCGAACCGGAGTGGCAAAGGCAAAAAAGAAGAATATGCCGAAGAAGCGTTAAAAGCCGTTGGCGAAGGATATGATGCGGTAAAGGTGGATGCATTGGCGCTCAATCGCAATGGCACCAGCGAAAATGTGCATTTGGAAGGACCTTTGCCTAACTCTATAATCCAGAGCGGCGTTGAGCGTGTGAAGGCAATCCGGGATGCTGTCGGTCCGGATGTAGATATTATTGTAGAAAACCATGCATATACGGATATGGTCAGTGCGATTCAGTTTGCCAAGGCCATCGAAGACTATAATATTTTCTTTTATGAAGAAATCAATACCCCGTTAAATCCGAAATTATTGCAAAAAGCCAAAGAAAAGATCAACATTCCCATTGCTTCCGGGGAAAGAATATATACCCGCTGGGGGTACTTGCCGTTCTTCGCCGATCGGTCGATTGATGTCATCCAACCGGATATCGGCTCGTGCGGCGGGTTTTCGGAGTTTAAGAAAATTGCTGAGCTGGCGCATGCGTATGAAGTGACGGTACAGGCACACGTAGCGGGAACCGGTGTGGCGGAAGCAGCGGCTTTGCATGCTGAAACAGCTATCCCGAATTTCTGCATTCATGAGCATCATCAGAAAACGTTATTGCCGGAGTATATCGAGTTGTGCGTCCATAACTATCAACCGGTCAATGGACGGTATATGGTTCCGGAGCTTCCCGGCATCGGGCAGGATTTCACTGAAAAGGTATACACTGCTTCGGATCGGATCTTAGTAAAGTAGGAAGCGGAACATTTCAAAAGTAGTTAATTAGGATACTGGAGGAATAGGATATGGCAGAAGCAAAAGACAGGGCACATTTTAGCTGCACGGATTGCGGGGCAGGAAGTTGTTTTAAGGGTGACGGGAATTTTCCGGAATTTTGTCTGACAACCCACTTAACCGACAAGGAAATTGAAAAAATTGTTGATTTATATACGAATGACGAAGAAGTGAAGCGTTTGGCGATTGCCGGCGCGGAAGTAGAAGGCGGCTTTTACGGAAAATATACCCGTGTGGAAGAAATCATGGAATTCGCCAGACGGATAGGCGCAAAAAAAATCGGGATAGCAACCTGCGCCGGATTATTAAATGAAAGCAGAATTTTTGCCCGGATTTTGAAAGCCAGTGGATTTGAAGCCTTTGGGGTTGCCTGCAAGGTCGCCGCTGTACCGAAGGCGAAAATCAATATTGGCGATGAATACATCATGCGGCCAAACGAATCCATGTGCAATCCGGTACTGCAGGCTAAGCTGCTCAATAAAAATAAAACGGAACTGAATGTTGTTGTCGGTTTATGCGTGGGACATGACAGCTTGTTTTATAAATATGCGAAAGCGCCAACGACAACGTTAGTGACGAAAGACCGGCTTACCGGCCACAATCCGGTTGCGGCGTTGTACACAGCGCAGAGTTATTACAAGAAATTGTTGCAGGGAAATTTGGAGTAAACGAGAAAATCGCAATTTGAGTATATAATTGAATTTTTTGATAAGCCGTTCGAGAAATCTGAAAAATTTCTTAAACGGCTTATTTTTTTTGATCGAAGGACCTGCTTGGAAATTGCAGCAATCATGTAAGTTATTTCAAGCTTCGATGTTTTTATTGCCTTACTGCGTAAAATAAAATATGATAAAAGTAAGAATATTCTCAAAAAAGGTGGTGCGAAGAATGGGTTATGGGATGATGGACGGTGGTTGGTTTCTTGGAGGGATGTTCATGCTGCTTTTTTGGGTTGTTCTCATTCTTGGCGTTTTTTATCTAGTTCGTATGTTAATTGCTCAAGCTAAACCGTCTGCAAGCAAGACCGAAGATACTGCTCTTGAAATTCTGCAGAAGCGTTATGCACGTGGTGAAATCAGTCACGAAGAATTCGAGAAAATGAAAAAAAACCTCTCATAGGAGGCTGCTATGGATCCTATTTACACCTGTCCAATGCATCCTGAGGTGCGGCAAGGCCATCCAGGGTATTGTCCCAAGTGCGGTATGACGTTGGAACTAAAAACACCGGCTTTGGGCGCGGAAGATGAGGAGAGCCTTGAACTAAAGGATATGATAAAGCGCTTTTGGATTGGCAGTGTGCTGACTTTACCGGTCTTTATCCTTGCGATGGTTCATCTGTTTTCATGGACAGGAATTCAGACCTGGGCGAATAGCCATATTTTACGTTGGATCCAGTTTGCTCTTTCCATCCCTGTGGTCTGGTGGGCAGGCTGGCCGTTTTTTGTTCGTGGCTGGCAGTCAGTCAAGACATGGAATTTGAATATGTTCACTCTGATTGCCATTGGTGTGGGGGCAGCGTTCGCCTATAGCAGTGTAGCGATGCTCCTGCCGAATGTATTTCCACAAGCGATGCAGCATGAAGGCATGGTCGATATCTATTTTGAGGCTGCGGCAGTGATCGTTGTGCTGGTGCTTCTCGGTCAGGTACTTGAACTGCGTGCGCGCAGCCGTACCGGCAGTGCTATTAAAGCATTGTTAAATCTTGCACCACCTGTGGCACGGTTAGTGACAGCAAAAGGAGACCAAGAAATCCCGCTCGACCAGGTGAAAGCCGGCGATCGGTTGCGCGTGGTTCCGGGGGATAAAGTACCGGTTGACGGAACTGTGACCGAAGGACATTCGAGTGTGGAAGAATCCATGATTTCCGGTGAACCGCTGCCGGTAGAAAAGGCCATCGGCGACAAAGTAACAGGCGGAACTGTTAATGGTGCCGGCAGTTTTGTTATGCAAGCCGAGCGGATCGGCAAAGATACATTGCTGGGGCAGATTGTGGATATGGTTGCTGAAGCTCAGCGAAGCAGGGCGCCTATTCAGGGTCTTGCTGACAAAGTTGCGGGTTATTTTGTACCGGCTGTGGTGATTGTTTCGGCGCTCACCTTTATAATTTGGATGGTATTTGGGCCAGAGCCCAGGCTCGCCTATGCAGTTGTTAATGCTGTCGCGGTTCTCATTATTGCCTGCCCTTGCGCTCTTGGTCTGGCTACGCCAATGTCCATTATGGTCGGGGTCGGTCGCGGAGCACAGGAAGGTGTGCTTATGAAAAATGCCGAGGCGCTTGAACGGTTAGAAAAAGTGGACACGCTTGTTGTGGATAAAACGGGAACTCTTACTGAGGGGAAACCGAAACTCATGGATATCGTTTCCGTTGATGGATTAGATACACAAGAACTGTTGCTGCTTGCGGCTTCGCTGGAGCAAGGAAGCGAACACCCGCTTGCTGCTGCGATTGTGCAGGGGGCAAAAGACAAAGGCGTTATGATTGAAGAAGTGCAGAACTTTCGCTCGATAACGGGCGGAGGAGTAGTAGGCACCGTTAACGGTCGAGGGGTGATGATCGGCAAGCCAGCTTTTCTAAGAAAAGAAAAGGTTGTAGGGCTCGAGACTCTTGAGGACGCGGCAATCAAGCACCAGGAAGAAGGAAAGACCGTAGTGTACGTGGCGGTGGATGGCAGCGCAGCGGGTTTCCTTGCCGTCGCTGACCCCGTCAAAAGCACTACCGCCACTGCCATTCAGGAACTCCATGAGCTCGGATTGACCATCGTTATGCTCACCGGCGATAATCGCCATACTGCCGATGTGGTTGCCAAGACACTTGGTCTCGATGCAGCAGAAGCAGAGGTTGAACCTGCTGCAAAAGCAGAACATGTGAAAAAACTGCGGGCGGATGGACACCATGTTGTGATGGCTGGAGACGGCATTAACGATGCTCCTGCCCTGAGTGCAGCCGAAGTCGGTATCGCAATGGGCACCGGTACGGACGTTGCCATGCAAAGCGCGGGCATAACCCTTGTTCAAGGCGACCTCCGCGGTATAGCCAAAGCCATTCGCCTAAGCCGCGCCACAATGAAAAACATCCGGCAGAATCTGGTCTTTGCTTTTATTTATAATGCTTTAGGAATTCCAGTAGCGGCAGGCGTACTTTATCCGTTCTTTGGTTTATTGCTCAGCCCAATAATCGCCGGAGCAGCTATGAGCTTGAGTTCTGTTTCGGTCATCGGCAACGCTTTGCGGTTACGCGGTATAAAACTTGAAACCAAAGGAGAAAGGAGCATAATTATGAATAATGAACACGCATCGGCAGAGAAACCGGTATACACCTGTCCCATGCATCCTGAAGTGCAGCAAGATCATCCCGGTAACTGTCCCAAATGCCATATGACATTGGAACTGAAAAAAACGCAGCAAAAATGACTTGTACTGAGAGCTGACATTTTAAAAGCAACATCCTGTGGGGATCATTTTGAGGGGGCGAACAATATGTTTGATTATACGGTTGTGACGGACAAAGAATTCGATCAGATCGTTCTTGATCTCAAAAGTGCACTGAGCGAGCGAAAATTCGGGGTGCTTTGGGAATTGGATCTTCCGGCTAAGCTCAAAGAAAAAGGCGTGGACTACGTTGGAAAAATCCGCATCCTGGAAGTATGTAACCCGCAAAGAGCAAAAGGAGTTTTGGAAACGAATATCCGGGCCGGATATTTTTTGCCCTGTAAAATCGTTGTGTATGAAGAAAATGGCAAAACAAAAATCGGCATGCCGAAACCAACCAAATTGATTGAACTCTTAGGAGATGTACGGCTGAAACAGGAAGCGGCGGAGGTAGAAGCGGATCTAATGGCTGCCATAGATGTCACTGCAACGTAAGAAGAAGGAACGTAATATGCCTAAATGGCTCAATCGATTTCTTTATACCATTACAAATTGGAAGTATCAGAATAGACTTAGGGGAGGAGTGTCGCCCGCCAATGGGTTTGACTGCTCAGGGCTGGTACAGTATGTGTATCGGCAGGCTGGCATCAGTATGCCGCACACTGATGACTTGCAGTTTTTAGTGGGTAGGACAGTGGCTCCATCCGCCCTCCAGACAGGCGATTTGGTATACTTTAAAACGCATGAGCCGGGAGCATCTCATGTAGGTATTTATATTGGCGGGCTTACGCCCTCTGTTTTTATGCAGAAGACTCATAACCCCGTTTGCGGTAGCCTCCGATTTTAACCGCTGTATTTGTCTGACGCTGAGGTCTAAGAGCTCTGAAGCTTGTTGATTTGTAAGATGACCTGCTAACAGTTCTTCAATACTGGTAATTTTTCGGGCTTCTTGTTTGCTCATTTCAATCTTCATCCGCTCATTATATTTCTTTTTTGAGCGGGATGACATTTTCCTTGATGACGTATACCATGACATTATCGCAGATCAACAACACAAAAAACTATTGTGAGGTTGACAGGTAATCGATTTGAGTATATAATCTTTTCAAAGATTGATGTTTGGCTAATCAGAGAACTGAAGGCTAAGGAACTTCCAGATCAGGAGGAACCTTGGCCTTTTTGTTTTATTCGAACAAACGCAAATATTTTATTTACAGAGTTAATGAGGAGAGTGAAGACCGATGAAAGACCATGTTTGGATACCCAGCAGAAACGGACGCTTATCGGCAATGATCCATTTGCCGGAAACTTTTCGGGAAGGAGACCCGCTGGTTGTTTGCTGCCACGGTTTTACCGGCGATAAAGTCGGCAGCAATCAGTTGACCAGAAACTTAGCGGCTTTTTTAGAAAAATCGGGCTATGGGGTAGTTCGGTTTGATTATCTTGGTTCTGGCGACAGCGACGGCGAATTTTCCACGGACACATTTGTGGCAGGGTGGAAAGAAGACCTTGCGAACGTTTTTGCCTGGATGGAAACACAAAAACGATTGACCGCTTCACCCGTTGTTTTGTACGGGCACAGTTTGGGCGGGCTAATCGCTTTAACCCATAAAGATCTCGCCAAGCGTGTGGTTGCGCGGGTTGTATTTGCCCCCGTAACACGCCCGGTACATAATTTCCGGGATATCATACTTGGCGAAAATTTATGGCAGGATGCGCTGGACGGTAAAGAAATTGCCAATTTTTATGGACGTGGGTTTCGTTTGCAGAGCCAATTTGTACAGGATTTACTGAAAGGCAGGTATGATCCCATACAAGATGCAAAGCAATTATCCACACCATTATTAATTGTCCACGGTACCATTGATGAAGTTGTACCGGTTCAAGGGTCGAAAGACCTGAATTCCGTCTATTGCGGTCGAAAAGAATTGGTGGAACTTGAAATCGACCATGTTGCAACCGGCGCCCAAGATAAACTGCAGGCGATTGTTGCCGGATGGCTGCAGAAAATGTTTTCTTCACGCTAATTTTTATAAAGGAGCGGTCAAAATGAATGTCATGATAGTAGGAGGTGACCATTTGGGGAATATCAGTAAAAATTTAGAATCTTACGGCGTTACTGCTATCGAACATATTCGGGGAAGAAATACATCTGACCGGAAGATTAAGATCCCGCAAGCGACTTCATTGGT
>JAGFXW010000029.1 GCA_017861495.1 Bacillota bacterium | reverse complement strand
ACCTTCCTGTAATTAATTGTTTGTGGTGAATTAATTATATTACAGTTTAGGTCCACTATGGATTTTTTCATTAGTTCAATTTCATTTTACAATCAAGCACTCTAAATTGCTATAAAGTTTCATAAAATAATACGATAAATGGAGGAAATCATTATGAAAATTGGATTTGTCGGCCTTGGAATCATGGGAAAACCGATGGCAAAAAATTTGTTGAAAGCTGGTTACGAATTAGTCGTATGCGACGTTGTAAAAGCAGCGGTCGACGAAGTTGTTGCGGCCGGCGCACAGGCGGTCGCAACTCCCAAAGAAGTGGCGGAACAAACCAATGTCATTATTACTATGCTGCCGAATTCCCCGCATGTAAAACAAGTAGTATTGGGCGAAAACGGCATTATTGAAGGAGCTAAACCAGGCGCGACAGTGGTCGATATGAGTTCGATTGCCCCGCTTGTCAGCCGCGAAGTTGCCGCAAAATTGGCAGAAAAAGGAATCGAACTGTTGGATGCTCCGGTCAGCGGCGGCGAGCCCAAAGCAATTGACGGGACACTGTCTGTAATGGTCGGCGGCAAAAAAGAAGTGTTTGATGCCTGTTATCCAATTATGAAAGCAATGGCTGGTTCCGTCGTATTGACTGGTGATGTCGGTGCCGGCAACGTAACCAAATTAGCCAACCAAATCATTGTCGCAATAAACATTGCTGCGGTTTCCGAAGCGCTTGTTTTAGCTGCCAAGGCAGGTGTTGAACCGGAATTGGTCTATAACGCCATCCGCGGCGGCCTTGCCGGCAGTACGGTATTGGATGCAAAAGCGCCCATGATGATGGATCGTAATTTCAACCCGGGCTTCCGCATCAATTTACACATTAAAGACTTAAATAACGTTCTGGAAACTTCACATGAAGTAGGTGTGCCTCTTCCCCTCACTGCAGCGGTCATGGAAATGATGCAGGCGTTAAAGGTTGACGGTAAAGATGTTCAAGACCATAGCGCATTAGTCCAATACTATGAAAAAATGGCCAAGGTCGAAGTGAAACGGTAACCTCATGTAAAAGCGCAAAAACCTCCGTTGTCAGTTTGATTTGTATCCGACGACAACGGAGGTTTTTTTATACCCATTTTTGATCTATTCTGCGGCTTTTTCCCTTGGCAGCAAGCCTGCTTTGCTAACAATTTCCGGTAATACGCTTTCCCAGGCGACCGGCATGATATGAACCCCTTTAATCCCTTTAATCTGGCGGAGCTGCTGAATAATTTCCACAGTGATTGCAATTCCTTCGGCTTGTTGGTTTTCCGCATTACGCATGCGCTCAATCAGTACATCAGGGATGCTCATACCGGCAACATTTTCTTTCATATAGGTTAATGCCCGCACCGATTTTATCGGCAATACCCCAGCCATTATATTCACTTGCCCATCAATGCCGGCAGCACAAACCAGTTCCATCCAGTGAGAAAATTTTTCAACATCAAAAATCGCCTGTGTCTGAATAAACTGGGCGCCCGCCCGAACTTTTTTGGCTAACCGCATGACCCTAAGCTCAATGGGATCGCCGAAAGGATTGGCGACAGCGCCAATATAAAAACGCGGCTCGATTTTCATCTCTTCGCCGGACAGCATTTTCTTTTCGTCACGCATTTTCTTAACCATGGCAATCAGTTGGATCGAATCAATATCGTACACATTTTTCGCCGTAGGATGATTGCCGAACGACTGGTGATCGCCGCTCAGGCACAATACATTGCGCACTCCCAAGCTATAGGCGCCCAGTAAATCGCTTTGCATTGCCAACCGGTTGCGGTCGCGGCAGGTCATCTGCATAATCGGATTTCCGCCATGTTGCAGAACATGAACGGCCGCAGCAATGCTGGATAGACGTACAATGGCGCTTTGATTGTCTGTCAAATTAAAGCCGTGGCAATACTGCTTTGTTTCTTCCGTGTGCTTGATAATGTTATGGGCACTGGCACTTTTTAACGGGCCGATCTCGGACGTAACAACAAATTCGCCGGCAGCAAACAATTTTTCCAGCCTGCTTTCTGTCATACATTCGCTCATAGCCGCAAGTCCTCCCGAACAATCTTTCTCGGTCCACCGTCTCTGGATTTCGACCAATCCTTAACGGCAGCTATCTCGCACAGCGAAGCCTCTCGACCCAATTTTTTCAACCGTTCATAAATCATAACCCATGCGCAGGGAATATCCTTTCCGACTTCACAATAGCCTTGTGCCGATCCGCCGCAAGGACCGTTCAGCAAACTCTTGGAACAGCGTATGATCGGACAGATGCCGCCGGTCGCCGCCAAAACACATTCACCGCATAAACCGCATCGCTCTTCCCAAACGCCGTGTTCCACCGTTCCACCGGCAAATTTGGTATTCTGTGCCGGCACGACGACGGTTTTCGAATACCGCTCAGCCAGGAACTGGACACCTACCCCGCACGCTAAGGAAACAACAGCATCAATGCCGTCAACAGCGGTATCCAGTTTGGCCACGTATTCCGGATCGCACTGCCGTTCAACCGTCACTTGCCCGACCTCTCCCGCAATTCCGTCAATCCCTCTTTTGATCCGCAAAGCAGATGCCAGCACCTCCGCTTCATTTTCGCCGCCGGAAAGGCAAACGGTAACGCAACCTCCACAGCCAACAACAAGGACTTTCGCAACATCCTGAACACTCTCGGCAATCTCCGCCAGAGGTTTTTGTTCTGCAATAATCATTGTTCCTGCAACTCCTTTCCCTGCCGCCTCAGGCGCAATGGGTTGGGCCCCAATTGAACAACTCGTTCTTCCAACTCTCTTGCGATCTGGGACAGGTGCGGACCCTCCGTACCGGATACAGGGTAAAAAACCAGCCTGTTCCGGTTAAGGCCTACAGACCCCAATATTTCCCACACCCGGAGCAATCTTTGTTCCGCTCTGCGGCTTCCGTTGATATTCATACACTCATGAGTAGGACAGCCCATGACAAACACTGCATCTGCGCCGTGTTCAAACGCTGTTAGGACCGCTCTGGAGTCGATCCTGCCTGCGCAGGGCAGTTCCACGACTTCTATATGAATTGCAGCTTCCGGCGCAGGCCCGAGATCAAAGTTTAACAGGGCGCAAAACTTGCAGACAAAGCCCACAACTTTTCCTTTGTGTATCATATTAATCCACCTCCGCCAGGGCAATTCCGGTTCGCTCATACAATTGATTCACTTCATACTGATGCAATTCGATCGCTTTATTGGGACACTCCGCAGCGCACATTCCACAGCCACGGCAAAGAGCCTTATCAATAAAGGCATTGCCCATCGCCTTATCTTGTCTGCTGACAACCGGGACGTCAAACGGGCAAACCCGTACACAAGTCAGACAGGCAGCACATTTGTCGATATCCACTTTGGCAACGGTACCACCCATGCGCAAAAACGGCTGCTGCAAAATTTTAGCCGCCCTGGCCGCAACGCCTCGTGCCTGGATCAGACATTCAGCAGGCAATTGCGGACTATGCGCTACTCCGGCTACAAAAATACCGCCATTAGGAACAGCGATCGAGCCTAAATTACTGTGCGTTTCCATCAAAAAGCCATGATTGTTTTTTTGTATATGAAAAATATCCGCTAACTCGCCGGCATCGGGTTGGGCAATCTGCGGTCCGGCAAGGATTACAAGATCCGGTTCCAACTGGAGAAAGCGGCGGGAAGCCGGATCATAGCCCGCTAATTTCAGCTTGCCGGTATCGTTTTTTGTTAGCTGCGGCGGATTTTCTTCCTTGTATTGCACAAAAATAATGCCGATCCGCCGAGCGCCCAAATAACGCTCTTCGAAAAATCCCGGTGTCTGCATATCCCGGTAAAAAATAGTAATTTGCGCCTGCGGGTCTTGCGTTTTAAGCAATATGGCATTTTCGACCGTCTGAATACAGCAGGTACGGCTGCAATAGGGCCTGATCAAATTACGCGAATCAGCACATTGAATGAATGTGTAGGTTCTCCCTCGTTTTTCAGTTAGACTGCCGGCAGCAATTCGGGTAGCGGCATCGTCAGCCAACAGAACCCGGTCGTCACAGCCATATAAATAGGCCTCCGGACGATGCTGCGCTGATCCTGTCGCTAAAATCACAGCACCAGCTTCGATCGACTGTAGTCCGGCACCGGCACTACAGTCAACTTCAGCAACGAAGCGACCCTGCCGTCCCCGAAACGTCTTGACAGAAGACTGCAGCAAAACCTTGATTTTTTCATGCGCCGTTACCTGCGCAATAAGATTTTCCGTTGTTTCCGTTGTCCTTGGCTCTCCCTGAAGGTTCGGAAAACGGCGTAAATATCCACCCAATGCGGTCTCTCGTTCCACTAGTGCAACCGGAAAACCACGTTCGGCCAGTTCTAATGCCGCTGCCAGCCCACTAACACCCCCGCCGACAACTAAAGCCCGCGGCACAACCGGCTCCGCATGCCAATGAAGCGGCTGACTGGTTTTTACCCTGGCTGCAGCCTTTTTGATCATTCCGCTTACTGCCGTATTAGCATTTTCATTCGCCGCAGGACCAAACGACGGATGGACTGTTTCGATCGCTGCTCTATTGATCCCTGCCGCGGCAAAAGCTTCTTGAAACAAAATTCCGTTTACCGAAAAAATACAGGGGCCAACCACAACGCGGTTCAACCGCTGTTCTCTTATCATTTGCTGGCACTCCGCAATCTTTTCCGGCCGGCACAACAAATTAGTATCCGTCACAAAACAAATGTCTGCGCTAGCACGAAGGGTATCAGCCACGGCCGGCACTTCTGCGCCCATAGCCTTTAACCCGCCCCGGCAAAGAAACACTCCGGTCCGTACGGTTTTTTCCTCTTCCTCTTTATCCAAAACGTTAAGCCGTCTTTGCTGTCGGCTGGCCTCCTCCCCGCCCTGACCGAGCAGTAAGGAAGCCTTCGCCACGGCATGTTCCGCCAGCGCTAACGTTTCGGCAATTTCCAACGGTCCCGGCGCTCCGCTGACATTAAAGATCCCTTGCCGGCTGGTCAGTACCGGCTGAAACGGATCTACCGCTACGAAACCCTCTTCGTTCAAGGCAATACCCAGCACGTTTGCCGTCGCAGCCAAGCTCAAGGCAGGGCGTATTCCATTGGCCAAAACAATGAGGTCAAATTTACCTTGTCTTTCCTGGCCTTCATCCATATACCGAAAGCCCAGATCCTCATTGATTGGATCTTCCTTGATATCGGCCGGGATAGCCCGGACGTAACGGGTTCCCAATTGTTTCGCCCGGTTTAAAAATTGGTCAAAATTCTTGCCGCAAGCGCGGGTATCCATATAAAATACAGCAACATCGGTATCTGGACTGGTCTCCCGCAACATAATGGCTTCTTTCGCAGTATACATGCAGCAGATCCCCGAGCAATACTTCCTGTCATTCGCAACATCCCGCGAGCCGACACACTGGATAAACGCTACCTTTTGCGGGCATGTTCCGTCTGACGGACGTTGGACTCCTTTGTAGCGGCCTTGTGCCAATATCTGCTCCATTTCCAGACTGGTGATTACATTCCGATACCGTCCGTAACCATATTCACCTTTTTCGGCAGCATCAAACATGGCAAATCCGGCAGCCAGAAGAACAACCCCCACATTTTTTTCTGCCAGTGGCTGTCCATTATCAACCTGGGCAAGAGTAACCAGGAAATCACCGGCCGAACCGCTCATTTCAATGGCTTTTGTCTGATAATGAATTTCTATATTCGGATGATTGACGGCCCGCAATACAAAAGAACCGATAATCGCAGCTGACGAATGCAGATTGCCCCCAAGATGAAGAGTTGAAATGCCAATTCCCTGCTCCAAAATACAATCATCATTGAAATCACTAAGCTTGCCGCCGGTAATTTTACCGCCTAGGCTTGTTGCCTCTGTGACCAAACAAACGGGATAGCCGGCATCAGCCAGCCCCAAGGCAGCCGATAGGCCGGCAATTCCTCCGCCTAAAACAAGTGCGTATTTTTTCATATCACTGCCTCCTCCGCTTTGTCGGTCCGCGCTACAGTATATTTAGGCGCTGCAGGAGCGGCAGCGGGTCAACAATATGTTTGTCCAGCCACTGTTTCGCATCACGATGTCCCAAACTAATTCCCAGCAGCTCAGAAAAATAAAACACCGGCATAGAACCGGAACCGGCTGTTTGACGGGTATCTAAATTAGAGTGGCAAAGCGGGCACGCGGACACAATGGCTTCGGCTCCGGCCCGGCGCGCCATAGCGACAAAATGGGCAGTAAACTTTTCAACCACGGCAGTTTTCGTTAACGCGAGGCTGGCGCCGCAGCAATCCGTCTTGTACGACCATTTTACGGCCTGGGCACCAAGTTTCGTCAGTATCCGGTCCATCGACATCGGATACTCAATATCATCAAAAGCAACCTGCGACGGCCTGGTGATCAAACAGCCGTAATAAGCAGCCACATGCAGGCCCTGCAATGGTTTTCTCTGTTGCAGGATCCGTTCGGTGATTTCCGGCCGATTTAAAAAATCTAACGGATGAAGGACGGCCACACCGCCTTGGTAAGAGCAGCCGGAAGTTTGCTGCATCCGGTCGTTGGCCGCCAGAAACTCCGCTTGTCCTTGCCGCATATTGACTTCCGCCGTTTTCTGCAAATTATAGCACGCCGCGCAGGGAACCAGGATTTGCTGCAATCCGGCTTGTTCGGCCAGCACCAAATTGCGCAAGGCTAACAGTTCTCCCGCCATTGCATTGAGCGAGTGCGCAGAACTGGCCCCACAACAATTCCAATCGGGAATTTCCTGCAATTCTAGATCAAGCAGTTCACATGCCCCCCGCAATGACCAATCGTATTCGATAGCCGTTGACTGCAACGAACAGCCCGGATAATATCCCAACTTTTGCTTCATTGCCCATTCTCCCTTGATTGCGAAAATAGTTGCCGAATCTGTTTTATCCCCTTGCTCCGGTGCGGCAATAACGGAAGTTTAAACCGCCGGAACATTTTTGCTCCCAACAACAGGTCTTTCTGCAAAGCCCCTGAACGGAGCTCCTGCCAGAAGCCGCCGGTTCCCAGTTTATACAAGCCCATCAAACCAAGTTCATAGGACCGGCCAAAATAGCGGATCATCGCCAGAAAAATCCGGTGGAACAAGACAATCCCCGGCTCAGCAACCGGGCTTTGCGATTGCAAAGCTTCCTGTTTGAGGATATCCATAATTTTTGCCGTATCGATCCCATTCGGACAGCGCTCTGAACAGGCCCGGCAATTTGTACAAAGCCAGAGTGAATTGGCGGCAAGCGCCGTATTTTTCTGGTTCAATTGCAGCAAGCGGAGAATTTCATAGTTTTTATAGTCCATAAACTGACCGACCGGACATCCGGCAGCACACTTTTTGCATTGGTAGCAAAGGTTGATGTTTTCCACTCTATCACTCCTGGCCGCATAAGAATTGCTGTTTGACCAACAGCGTTCTTGGTTTCCTGCCAGTCTTTGCGGCTGTAATCGGTAGCTATCCGGTTATACATCCATTATAAAAAACTTCTTACTTTCGGTTTGCCGCTATTTTTCTTCCCAGCCTGGGAGCAACACCAAGGATCGACAATGAACTTCGCACCGCTTGCTCCACAGCCCTTTGCTCGTAGCCAAAAAGATGCGCGTTGATTGTCATCTCTATTTCCGTTATGGCGTCTATCGCACTGCTTTCCCATGATACTGACGACTTCATGTGCAGTTGATCCAGCCTGGTTAACGACAAAAACAAGCAGCGGTCCGTTCCGGCTTCCTGCGCGGCTATTTTGATATGGCCGGCGATAATCGCATTGTAAGACAGTTTTGTGCCGACTGACAATACATACTCCTGCAGCAGTTGCGCGGCCTTTTCCCTTGTAATAGGCTTCGGGAAAATAATGCGCTGCACTTTGCTGAAAACAGCAGCCTTATCCAAACCGAAAAACCTCCTCAAAAACCGCCGGCGGTAATTCGTGGATCGCCGCAACAACCAACAAAGGGATCGAACCGGCTTGCTGTTGAATATCGGCGATCGTTTCATCCTGGTCCGAACCGGCAATATCGGCCTTATTGACAATGACAAGATCGCTTTTTTCAATCTGGCCGACAATAAGCGGTTCAACAATACACTTCAATTCGGGCCAGCGCCCGCCGTCAACAATGGTCATAGTTTTCATCAGAGATCGATCCACAACATATTCGGCAATCAGCTCTGCGGTCTTGCCGGGAATAGCCAGCCCGGTCATTTCGACAATCAGCCACTCCGGGTTCAGCGCCTCGCTGATTTCTTGAATGGATAAAATCAGATCGCCGGTTATTTGACAACAAACACACCCGCCGAATAAAGGCCTGACCTGCAAACCGCTGCCCCGCAACAGTTGGTCATCCACTCCGGTTTCACCGATTTCATTTTCAATGATAACAACGGTTTCCGCGCGAACCTCTGTGATTTGTTTTGCAATCTGGAGAATAATGGTCGTTTTGCCGGAACCCAAAAAACCGCCAAATAAAAGTATCTTCACGTTACCGCTCTCCCATTCTATTTTGGCTGCAAGAAATCTGGCTGACTGCCTGGCTATCGCCCAAACTGCCTAATACCTGATCCAGGGTTAATTCTTCACCTGGTTTAAGGACTAGAAAATTTTCGTCCCACTGGCCTAAAAACAACTTATGCAATATCTGCAATGAACCCCGCCTGATTTCATGCTTCATTGCCATTCTTTCCGCAAAAGCCAGCGTGCGCGGCAAAATACTGTCAACCGGATAAGCGCCCGTGTCAATCAACAGAAAGCGCTTATAATGGCCCAGCATGGTTTTCATCACCCGTACTGCCCGCTGTTCCCCGTAGCGTTTCAGGCAGCGTTCGTATTCCCAAATAATATTTTGTTCATAATCGAGCCAACCTTTGGTCAGAAAATAGGTCCCCATCTCGCGGGACAAAGCCAGCCTGGCCGCCGACGATCCCAACAGCAAAGGAATGCAGTCTTCTGTTTTGGGGATAACAATTTTGGCCTGATCCGCCCGTAAACCAAGCATGCTATTGCCGCAAAAGCCAAACGCCATCAGGATCGTACCTACGTTATCCAGCATTGCAATCTCTTCCATGACCCGAGCATGAAGTCTTTCCGGCTTATTGTGCAATCCGGCTTCCAGATAGAATACCGGGTAGGGGACACCGGTTTCCTCTATCGCTTTTCTGACTTCATTTCGAATGGTCTGACAAGCTAAAATGATCGTGCTCATAACAGCATTACTCCTTAACCATGCTATAATCTGCCTAACTTAGGAAATGATGTAGCCTTGAGACAATAGCGGTCTTTATGACAAACAAGCCGCGACGTTCCCAATAATTTTCCATCTTTTGCATAAATCGACTGACGGATTACCAAAGCCGGCTGCTGCGGTTCTTCTTCCAGCAACCGGGCATGCTCTTCCGACAAAACACCGACCGCAATTTCCATATCATTGCGCACCGGTACACTGTCATGATGTTTTGCAACCAGCTCGGCAAAATCATCGCCTTCCAGTTGCGATTCCAGCAACGGTTTCCCCCGCAAATACGCCAAATGTTTTTCTTCGACGGCCGCCGGTTGGCCGTTGATATACAACATCCGCCGCAGGCAAATAATTTTAGCGTCTTCATCCAACCCCAATTGTCTGGCAAGTTCCGGTTCGTTCCGCAGTACCTTGACATCAAGCACTTTGTACCGGTTGCTTTTTCCCTGGGCGGCAAGCGGGTCGTTTAGGTTTATAACCAACTGGTTGAGTCGCGGCCGCCGGACAAACGTCCCCTTCCCTTTTACCGTTTCAATCAAACCCGCTTCTGCCAAAAGTCCCAGTCCCTGCCGTACCGTCATCCTGCTTATCCCATACGTTTCGCCTAATTGCCCCTCAGTAGGAAGCATGTCGCCGTCTTTCAGTTCACCGGACTCCACTTGGCGTTTAATATCCTGGGCCAGGCGGTAATATACCGGAAGCATTGTGTGCCAATCTTTCATACTTTCACCTCAGGAAAAGTCAAATTTGCCATGAACCGCTTCTGAAAATTAGGATCCCCTGCCAATTCAATATACTCTGCCTCATCGGCAATTTGGTAACAGCGGTTTAAACTATTCTGGGAAAGCAAGGCCTGGATCGCCCCACTGCCGGCGGCATTGCCTACGGACTGAACCAGTTCCTTCTTCATTGAGGGCAGCAACCCAATGCTTAAAGCGCTCTCAATATCAATATAATTTCCGAAAGCCCCCGCCAAATAAATCGGGACATCGCCATGCAAGCCTGCTTTATCTAGCAAAATTTCGACACCGGAGCAGATCGATGATTTAACGAGCTGGATTTGCCTGACATCGTTTTGCGTAATGGAAATATCCAATCCGGTCGCGCTATCGTCGCCGTCAACCAACACAAATTCCCACTGCTTATCCCGTTTTTTCAACCGTCTTTCCAAGTTAGCAGGCAAAGGAATGGCGCCTGGCTTCTGAAATCTTCCGGCAGAAGTTAGAATTCCGACTTTAAGCAGAGATGACATTGCTTTTATGATTCCCGAACCACAAATACCTGTTGCTTTGCTATCGCCAATCGTGGTTACGCTAACATCGTCCGCGATCACTACAGCTTCAATCGCCCCTGTGACAGCCCGCATCCCATCCCGGATATGAGCACCTTCAAAGGCTGGCCCGCAGGCAGTAGAACAACAAGAATACACGTTCCGGCTATCAAAGATTGCCATTTCCCCATTCGTCCCCAAGTCGATCAATAACGAAGGACCCGTTGCTTTATTTTGGACCGCAAGAATCGCTGCCGTTGTATCAGAACCAATAAAACTGACAATATTGGGAAGGATAACTATAACCCCTGCCGAATGGATGGCCAGATTTATTTCTCCAGCGGTTAGAGGCTGCAATGCTTTGAAGACTGCCGCATACGGCTTACGGACCAAACTGGACGGTGATATGCCTAACAGTAAATGCTGCATCGTAGAATTTCCGGCAACGGTCACTGCGTAGATCGTCTCCGGGGCAACGTCGTAATGCCCGCACAATTCTTGTACAATGTTGTTCAGGCAAACCTGCATACTGCGGTTCAGATTTTGCAACCCGTCTGATTGTTCTGCCGCCCGGATGCGGGAAATCACATCCGCTCCATAGACCGCCTGCGGATTTTTCTCCGCCCAAGCTCCCAACACGGTGTGGGAGCGCAAATCGACCAACATTCCTGCTACCGTAGTCGTGCCAATATCAAAAGCCACGCCATACAGGGAATTGGCCGTATTTCCAACTTCCAGCGCAACCGGGACATCATTGACAAAAACGATTGTCATCTGCGAAGGTTTGTCTGCCAATACACCAGGCAATTGCCGTACGAGATTAAGATGATCGAATAATCGGTCAGCCGAAGCAGAGTTTTGGCACAACATCTCCTGCAAAGAATAGGGGGTTTCCAGTGTCGGATACGTCAAATCCACAACTTCTTTGCGCACCAAGGGCCGGCCGTCTGCGGCAAACTGCTTTTTTAACCTTCCTTTCGCACTTGCTTTCACCGCAGCAAGTTTTAGCGAAACATCACCGGCAGGATAAACCTGGCAGGCCAAATAGGTATTCCCGAATAACGGCGTTGCCGGCAGCCCGTTTTGCCCGGTCACCTGGCCTTGCTGGACTTTTATCCGGCATTTCCCGCAAGTTCCCAGCCCGGCACAAGCTGCTTCCACAACAAGGCCGGCGTCAATCAATGATTGCAGCAGCGTTTTATTGCCGCTACAAGCGATTCGCGTATTAGTTCCTGCAATATGGGCAACAAACGTCTCAGCTATTTTCATACAGTCCTTTACGATGGGCCTTGAGGTATTTGGCGCAATATTTATCGTGGCCCAAAAGGGCTTGCGACGCATGCACCATCCCCATCATCGCCTTATCGGTAGGATTCAAAATATAACCGTCCATCCCCATTACCATCGTCTGCACGACAAACAATCGATTGAGAACGGCCCGATTGGGAAGTCCATACGAGATATTGCTGAGGCCGCAGGTAAAATGAATGGCCGGGTATTTCTGGCGGATAATCCGGATCGCATCCAGCACCTCTTGTCCATGCTTGTCATTGGTACTCAATGGTTTGATCAACGGATCCAGGTAAATATCATCCTGTACTACCCCTTGCGCCTCTAAGGCTTGCACCAAATGATCCGCAATCCGCAGCCTGTCTTCTGCCGTTTTGGGCATGCCGGAATCTTCTATGCAAAGAGCCACCACTTTCGCTTTAAATTCTTTGATTAACGGCAATATGGCCTGAAACCGTTTTTCTTCCGCGCTGATCGAATTAATCATCGGCTGGTAACCGGGTTTGAGTAAAGCAAGACCAACCCGAAGCGCCCCTTCGTCAGGACTGTCGATACACAAAGGCATATCGGTCACTTCCTGGATGGTATCAACCAGCCACTTCATCACTTCTGTTTCCTGTCCAACCAGGTTTCCGCAATTCACGTCGAGATAATTAGCGCCGGCTGCTTCCTGTGCTTTCGCTATCTGTTGAATGTACGCAGCATCTTTCGCTTCTACCGCTTCGCGGATTACCTTACGGCTGGTATTGATCAGTTCCCCAATAATCAACATAATTGCTGCCCCCTCGGCCAATCTATATGTATATACTTATTATCTGCCAAGAAAAAAATAGCAGTCCTGTTATTGCAGCGACATGACTGCTATTTTCTGAATGAATCAATTACAAATATCGGATACAGAGGCTTCTATTGAACCCCACAATATTTCCGCGTATATTCTACCGCCTCATACGCCGATTTGCAGTAATCGTCCGCATTGCAGTACTTGGCAACATTCGTGTCTACCGGACCGCCGCCTACCAGTACTTTCGCGGAGGAAGCCGTATCCTTGACCGCCGCGACCGTATCTTTCATGATATCAAACGAGGTTGTGAGCAAACAACACATCCCCACAACTTGGGGGTTGTGTTCCTTCACTGCCGCAACAAAAGTATCAATTGGCACATCAACACCCAAATCGACAACCCGAAAGCCGTTACAGTTTAAAATCGTCGCTACAATATTCTTCCCGATATCATGGATATCGTCCTTAACGGTACCCAACACAATCGTTCCCAGCGATTTCGTATCGCCATCGCTTTTCAGCACTTCGCTCAATTGAGCGGAAGCGGTAGCAAACACATCGGCCGACATGATCAGTTCCGATAAGTAATATTCCCCTGATTCGTACAATTTTCCTACCTGTTCCATGCCCTGTTGGAGTTCCGACAATATCTCTACAGCCGGTATCCCGGCAGCAATTTGTTCCTTCACACCGGCAATAACAAGTTCTTCGTCAAGCTCCGCTACTGCTTTGGGAATATCGATTTTACCCATTCCTCTTGTCCCCCTTTTTTAAATTAGCATCCCAATACGAAGCTAGTTGTACCGGCCATATTTATCTACAGCGTCAAAGAACGCTTTAACGTTTTCATGTTTGGCGTTCATCGGCAGCGAACAACCGGACGCATACATCAACCCTTCGCCGTTTTTAAAGGTAGTCAATAATTTTTTCGCATATTCGTCCATTTCATTGGTTGAGGCCACAGTAAACAAGGCAGCGCTGACATCCCCTTGGAAAGCGCAATGTCCTTTTAAAATATCATACGCTTTAAAGATATCCGTTGAGCTGTCTAAGGCAACGACAAATTTCTTTTGCGGCAATTGGAGGAAATATTCCATATTTTTCGTCCAATCCGAATCCAGATGCAAAATAGGCACAATATCTTTTTCGACCAACCGATTGACCAGCGATTTTAAATAAGGCAAGGCAAACCGTTCAAAATTTTTTGTAGATATAAACTGGCCGCTGCATCGCACCCCGGCTAAAAATACCCGGTTGATGCCCGTGGCTTTCACGCCCAACTCCGCTGCATCAATCACTGCATCGGCCGCAATCCACATCAATTCTTCTAAATCCTTCGGGATTTGATACATGTCTTTGAAAAATTTGTCGATCGACCGCATCATTGAGAAGGTATCAAATGGCAACAAACCGCAGAAACAGCTCCAGGTCGCGCTCTGGCCGCGGCGCAGCGTCGCATCGAGTTCCAGTTGGCGGTACCGGGCAGCTTCCTTGAGGCCGGCAAGTACTTCTTCCCGGGTCTTTTGGAACACCCGTTCCAGATAGGTCAGTCGGTATTCCGCAAAGCCTTTTTCCCGTATGATCGAATAATCATCACGTGTCATCGCCTCATATTCAATCATCTGGTATTGTTCGTTGTCGCCCAGTTCTACGCCAGGATATTTGGCCCGCATGGAGCCAACCACCCTTGCTACCGGACCAAAACGGATATGCTGCATATACGCATTGCTGTCCCAAACGGGATATGCGGTATGAACTTTATCAATCGCTGCCATGCATTTATCCCAATCCCAGTTAAATTCTTTGTTCGTGATGCCCGCAAATTGACCGGCATACTGTTCAATCAGCGGCGCACAAACTACCCTGTCAACCGGTTGAAGATTAATGGTTGCAACGATTCTTTCTTCCGCTGTCATACTGTCTTTTCCCACAGATGTTCCCCCTCGCAAATAATAATTACTCCCATACAGCAAAAAATCGGGAGTATCCGGGTTTCCCCACACCTCCAGTCTGGAAAGTTGTTCTTGAGCGTGGCTTTTGTATATACCTATATATGTCTTTATTTAGTCTACCATTTTTTGTTGTCTATTTCAATATTCAGAATACAAAAAAAAATCGAATTTATTATGTTTTTTTAAAAATACCTTTTCCACAGAGATAAAGTGAACATCCTGCAGAAGGCTTGATCCCTCTGCAGGATGTTCACTTTTATGTTCCTATTGGTTCCGCGTCATAAAAATTCTTGCCGGTTAGCAGATCTGCGCTATTTTTCCGCCTTGAAGAATTTTATCGGCAGTCATGTTATAGACCTCATCAAACAACCGTGCATGGAACGTTCCCACACTTTCTTCACCCTGCAAAGAGGCATAGGCCCGTTCACCGGCCAGCCCCATGATCAAGATTCCGGCTGCCGCTCCGATGATATCCTCGGTTGCCGCACCGCAGCAAGATCCCGTCAACGAGGTGGCCATGCAACCGGTTCCCGTGACATTGGCCATGATCGGATGACCATTCTGGATTGCATACACTTGACGGCCATTCGTAATAATATCCGTTTTCCCTGTCACAGCGACCACACAGTGTAACCGTTCCGCTAGTTGTTGTGCAACTTCCACCGCATCTTGTTCATCC
>JAGFXW010000028.1 GCA_017861495.1 Bacillota bacterium | reverse complement strand
TTCAAACCCCAGATTGCCGTTTTGGTTGATAAGGCGGCAGCAGATCGCTTAACCCGGCGTTATAAAGGGCAGACAATCATTTTGCAGGGGCAAGACGGGTTGCTTGCTGCTGCCACGCAACCGCAAACTGATACCGTGTTAACGGCTTTGGTGGGATTTGCCGGATTGGAGCCGACATTGGCGGCAATTCAAGCCAAAAAGAAAATCGCATTGGCAAATAAAGAAACGCTGGTTGCTGCCGGCGAATTAGTAACAACCTTAGCTGCCCAAAATCAGGTAAGCATTCTTCCGGTCGACAGCGAACATAGTGCGATTTTGCAATGTTTGCAAGGGGAAAGAAAACAAAGTATTGCCCGGATTATTTTGACTGCATCGGGAGGGCCTTTTTACGGTTTTACCAGAGAGCAATTAAAAAAAGTTACCATTGCAGATTGCTTAAAACATCCAAATTGGTCGATGGGGAAAAAAATCACGATTGATTCGGCTACCATGGCGAATAAAGGATTGGAAGTCATTGAAGCGAGATGGTTATTTTCCGTTGACTATGACCAAATCGATGTAGTCATTCATCCACAAAGTATTATTCATTCCATGATTGAGTATGCGGACGGTGCAATAATGGCGCAACTGGGTGTGCCGGATATGCGTTTGCCGATCCAATATGCCCTGACGTTCCCTGAACGAACTCCTGCTAGTTTTCCTAAATTGGATTTACTACAAACAAAGCCGCTAACATTCCTTTCGCCGGATAATGCGGTTTTTCCAGCCTTGCAAATGGCCTACCAGGCAGGCAGGACTGGCGGTACACTGCCTTGCGTTTTCAATGCAGCCAATGAAGCTGCCGTATTTTCTTTTTTAGAAAATAAAATACATTTTCTTGATATCCCTACTGTTATTCGTGCTGTTATGGAAAAACACCCGGTAATCGCCCACCCGAAACTCGAACAAATTCATGCAGCCGACACGTGGGCTCGTGAACAAGCTGCAGAAGTAATAAGGCAGATTTATTCGTAATCGAAAGTTAATTTATACTCTGTTGCTTTTCTTTTGATGGACGAGGTGACGGGAATGCTTATCAAGGTAAAAGAGAAAATAGGTAGGTGAAATTTCGTTGTCTATTACAATCATTGCGACCATTCTGGTTTTTGGGGTATTGGTTTTTGTGCATGAATTTGGACATTTTGTTGTTGCGAAGCTTGTTGGTATGCGTGTGGACGAATTTGCCCTTGGATTTGGGCCCAAAGTAATTGGCCGGAAATATGGCGAAACACTTTATTCGCTGCGGGCAATTCCTTTGGGAGGATTTAATAAAATCGCAGGGATGGATCCTGAGGAAGAACAGGATGAAAGATCATTCTGCGCCAAACCGATTTGGGCCCGTATGGCAGTTATTGTAGCAGGGTCAATTATGAACTTTGTCCTTCCAATCCTATTATTTACTGTTGTGTTTTTTGCTGTAGGGATTGATACTCCATTGCCGGAACCAGTTTTGGGGAAAATATTAGCGGACAAACCGGCTGCGCAAGCCGGGCTTTTGACTGGCGATCGGGTTTTAACAATCAATGGGAATTCAATTGGAAGTTGGAAAGAGTTTGTAACTACGATCCAACAGAACCCGGAGAAACCGCTGATTATTCAGGTTTTGCGTAATGATAATCTAATTGAAGTGAAAGTTACGCCTGAGTATGATGCAAAAGCCAACAAGGCAATTATTGGCGTAATGCCGCAAATTAGCCATTATGATCCGGGAATCATTGAATCGATCAGTCTGTCCATCAACAGGACGATTGCGACAAGCGCGGCAATGATTGTCAGTCTTGGACAAATGATTAGCGGTCAGATTGCTGCAGATGTTGCCGGTCCGATCGGTGTAGCGCAAATGACCGGCGAAGTTGCCCAAATGGGTTTAATGCCGTTATTTCAATTTGCTGCTTTTTTAAGTCTTAACTTAGGGATCATTAATCTTTTACCAGTTCCGATGCTGGACGGCGGACATTTTGTAGCTCTGGCTGTTGAAGGAATCCGCGGAAAACCATTAAGCCCGGAAAAAATGCGAGTGATTCAAATGATAGGTTTTATTCTATTAGTCTTACTGATGCTTCTGGCAACATTCAAAGATATTGTCAGATTAAAAATTCTATAAAGCAGGTGAAATACTGTAATGCTGCGAAAAAAAACCCGGTCATTACGGATTGGTACAATTGAAGTAGGCGGACAATCGCCAATTACCGTACAATCGATGACAAACACCAAGACAGATGACATTACGGCTACCGTTGCTCAAATCAAGCGTTTGGAGGCGGTTGGGTGTGATCTTGTGAGAGTCGCTGTTCCGGACATGCCTGCTGCGCTGGCAATTGAAAAAATCAAAGAACAAATTGCTATCCCGTTAATTGCTGATATTCATTTTGACTACCGATTAGCTATTGCGGCATTAGAACGCGGCGTTGATGCTTTGCGGCTCAATCCCGGAAATATCGGCGATCCTAATCAAATTGCCGCTGTTATTCGGGAAGCAAAACGCAGATCGGCGCCTTTACGCATTGGTGTAAATGCAGGATCTTTGGACAAACAAATCTTAGCAAAATATAACGGACATGCCACAGCGGAAGGGTTAGTGGAAAGCGCGTTGCACCATGTGCATTTATTGGAAAAAATGAATTTTTATGATATTAAAATTTCGTTAAAAGCCCATGATGTTCCCTTAACCATCGATTCTTACCGCCTTATGTCCGCTACAGTTGATTACCCATTGCATCTGGGAATTACTGAAGCGGGAACGGTTAATTCCGGAACTATAAAATCAGCGGTAGGAATTGGCGCGCTGTTGGCAGAAGGGATTGGCGATACCATTCGCGTTTCATTAACGGGTGATCCTGTTGAAGAAGTCAAGGTTGGAAATCAAATCTTAAAAGCATTGGGTCTGAAGGAATACGGGCCTACGATTATTTCTTGTCCCACTTGCGGCCGCTGCAATATTGATCTGCCAGCATTAGCTAATGAAGTGGAGAAAAGATTAGCAACGATTCGTAAACCAATTAAAGTTGCGGTGATGGGATGTGTCGTAAATGGTCCCGGAGAAGCGCGCGAGGCTGACATTGGCATTGCGGGGGGAAAAGGCGAAGGTTTGTTATTTCGTAAAGGTGAAATTGTTTGTAAAGTACCTGAAAGTGAATTATTGCCGCTATTACTGGCAGAAATAGATAAACTCTCTGAGGAGGCCAATTAATATGATGCGAGTATCACGTTTGTATGCACCAACACTACGGGAAACACCTGCAGAAGCGGAAATTCCCAGCCACCAGCTTATGCTCCGCGCCGGAATGATCCGCAAAGCGGCCGGCGGTATTTATACCTATCTGCCGTTAGCCCTGCGGGTTCTTAAGAAGATTGAAACGATTGTGCGTGAAGAAATGGATCAAATCGATTCCCAAGAACTGCTTATGCCCATTATCCAGCCTGCGGAAATTTGGCAAGAAACAGGACGTTGGGATGTTTACGGTGAAGAGATGTTCCGGCTCCGTGACCGACATAATCGAAATTTTTGTTTGGGGCCTACCCACGAAGAGATGATTACCACTCTTGTTCGTAGTGATGTTCGTTCTTACCGGCAACTGCCGATATCGCTTTATCAAATTCAAAATAAGTACCGTGACGAGATCCGGCCACGTTTTGGTTTGATGCGCGGTCGTGAATTCATTATGAAAGACGCTTATTCCTTTGATCGCGACGAAGATGGCTTGACAATTAGTTATAACAAAATGTTTGATGCCTATACCAATGTTTTTACCCGCTGCGGTTTGAATTTTCGGCCGGTAGAAGCAGATTCAGGCGCGATCGGTGGAAGCGGTTCCCATGAATTTATGGTAATTGCGGATTCTGGCGAGGCTTCCATTGTCTATTGTCCGGCCTGTGATTATGGCGCAAATGTTGAAAAGGCGGAACTGCATCCTATTGTTCCCACAGAAGAGGAAGTTTTGCCGCTGGAAATAAAAGATACCCCGCAAACAAAAACGATTGAAGCGGTGAGTACGTACCTGGACATCCCGCCGCAAAAAACGATTAAAGCAATGGCCTATCAGAGTGAACAAGGCTACGTTATTGCTTTAGTGCGCGGAGACCATGAAGTCAATGAAATTAAGCTTATTAATGCTCTTAGCTGTATCGATTTAACGTTGGCCAATGAAGAGAAAATCGTAGAAGAATTACAGAGCGCCGCCGGTTTTATCGGCCCGGTTGGGTTACAGGGGGCAACAATTGTTGCTGACAACACCGTAATGGAGCTGTATAACGCCGTTTGTGGCGCGAATCTTCCTGATAAACATTATATTCATGTAAACCCTCGGCGTGATTTTAAAGCCGATATAATCACTGATATCCGTTTGATCCAGGAAAATGATCCTTGTCCAATTTGTGGTCAACCTGTTAAAATGGCGCGCGGAATTGAAGTGGGACAAGTATTTAAATTACACACAAAATACAGTGAATCTCTTCAAGCTACCTATCTGGATGAAAAAGGGAAAGAACAACCAATGGTCATGGGGTGTTATGGGATTGGAGTCAGCCGTACCATGGCTGCGGCAATCGAACAGCATAACGATGAAAATGGTATTATTTGGCCGGTTCCGATAGCGCCGTACCATGTTGTTATCATTCCAATTAATTCAAAAGATGAAGCCCAGATGCAGTTAGCCGAAAAAATTGGCCAAGAATTGACAAAGAACAATATTGAAGCTATTCTTGATGACCGGAATGAGCGCGCCGGAGTAAAATTCAAAGATGCTGACCTGATTGGTTATCCATTAAAAATTGTTGTGGGACCGAAAACGTTGCAGGAACAAATCCTTGAAGTAAAAGTACGTCGTACAGGCGATGTAAATTTCCTTAATGTAGAAAATTATGTTGCAAACGTTCATGAATTATTAAAAACAGCATGTAAGTAAATAAGACTAAGACAAAGTATAAGTGTATAGGTATTGTTTTACGAAAAAAATAGACAGTTTACTAAAGGTCGATATGCTACTATAATGATGCAGATTGGCCTTTTTAAACCGGTAAAAGATCGAACTAATTAAGTGCTGTTGTAGGGAGAAATGAAAATGCATAATTATTGTATTGTACCAACAAAAACGGAAGATTTTTGTTGTTTTGCAGATCAGCTACCGATTGCAGCTAACCATAAAAAGATCATCCAAAACGGAACGATAACGAAAGTACGTATTGATTCAGCCACGTCTTCATGGGAAATATTCATCGATATTCACCAGCCTGTTCCAAAACAAATTTGGGATATAGCAGAACAACAACTTTGCCAGAATTGCGGATTATCGAAAGTTTCATTTTACCCCTGCGTCTGCAATATTGCTTTTGCCATTAAAGAAGATTGGCCTGACTTTGTACAGAGCATCGCTGGAGAAAACGAAACAATAAAACAAATATTAATAAGCGCCGACCGTAAGCTGGAAGAACAAGTTATAACGGTAGAAACCCATACTCCTTTATCTTTGGAATTATTAATGCAAAGAGGAATCCCGAATACAGTAAAAACAATACTCCGTGATAAATATAAGTTCGAAGGGGAAATTCATTTTACGGCGGCGCAAATGGTTCCCGAAACTCCTTCAGACGATGATTTCCTGACTGATGAATATTTAGAAGCATTAAAAGATTGTTCTGTTGAACCGAAAAAACGGGAAGCAGATAAACCGGTTATTTTGGGGCGAAATATCAAAATAGAGCCGCAAGCGATTAATACAGTCCAAGATGAAAATCGCGATGTGGTGGTTGCCGGAGAAGTAGTAGCTTGTGAACCGCGTGATCTTCGTTCAGGACGGTCTTTATTATCCTTTGACGTTGTAGATAAAACAGATGGCATAAGCTGCAAACTGTTTATCGATAAAAAAGAAGAGTGCCAAAAACTTTCCGAAGCGATCAATGTTGGGATGTTTATTAAAGTTAAAGGCACTGTAAAATATGACAAATTTTCAAATGAATATGTCATGTACCCCGACAGTATTTGCCGGATGCAGACAGAAAGCCGCAGTGACACAGCTGCTGTTCCCCGGGTAGAATTACACGCGCATACCCGAATGAGTACTTTGGATTCCGTTGTGTCAATTAAAAAATTAATTACTACCGCTGCAAAATGGGGTCATCCTGCCATAGCAATTACTGATCATGGAGTTGTCCAGGCTTTTCCTGAAGCACATGAAGTCGGCAGTAAAGCCGGCATTAAAATTATTTATGGAATGGAAGCTTATCTTTTTACCGAAGAAGACAACCGCTCACGGCATATTATTCTATTGGCACGCAATAACATCGGTTTGCGTAATTTATACCGGATGGTATCCTTATCTCATTTGAAATATTACCACCGTACACCGAGACTGCCGAAAAATGTCATCGCCGAATATCGTGAAGGCTTAATGATAGGATCTGCCTGTGAGGCCGGGGAGTTAATCCATGCAATTGTTGACGGCGCCGATGATGAAAACCTATTAGAAATTGCCAAGTTTTACGACTATCTTGAAATTCAACCGATTGCCAACAACGCTTTTTTAGTCCGGGAAGGCAAAGTTGCCAATGAAGAAGCTCTGCGCAATATCAATCGAAAAGTATGCGAGCTTGGGGCAACATTGAATAAACCGGTTGTGGCTACCTGCGACGTACATTTTTTAGAACCTGAGGACGAAGTATATCGGCGTATTCTTATGGCCGGAAAAGGGTTTGAGGATGCAGACCATCAACCGCCGCTTTATTTTCGTACGACTGAAGAGATGCTGGCTGAATTTTCGTATTTAGGTTCGGCAAAAGCAGAAGAAATTGTTGTTCATAACCCGCGTAATATTAGTGAACTTATTGATACAATTAAACCGATTCCTGATGAAAAATTATATTCGCCCAAAATTCCTGGCGCCGAAAATCAAATCCGAACCATGGCCAATGAGCGGGCAGAATACTTATATGGTAATCCATTACCGAAAATTGTTGCCGATCGTTTACAAATGGAATTGAACTCAATTATTAACAACGGTTTTGCCGTTTTATATCTGATTGCTCATAAATTGGTAAAAAAATCGTTGGATGATGGATTTTTGGTTGGTTCCAGGGGGTCTGTTGGTTCTTCTTTTGTGGCGACTATGACGAGTATTACGGAGGTCAATCCTTTGCCGCCTCATTGGCGTTGCCCAAAGTGCAAATATACGGAATTTGTTACTGACGGCAGTTATGGCAGCGGCTTTGATTTGCCGGATAAAACCTGTCCACATTGCCAAACTTTGCAAATCAAAGATGGTCATGATATTCCATTTGCTGTATTTATGGGCTTTCATGGTGATAAAGTTCCTGATATTGATTTGAATTTTTCTGGAGAATACCAACCGGTAGCGCATAAATATACGGAAGAACTGTTTGGCAAAGACAATGTTTTTCGCGCAGGCACAATTGCTACTATAGCGGATAAAACGGCTTATGGATTTGTAAAAAACTATTTTTCCGATAAAGGGTTAGAACCGCGTAATGCCCATTTTACAAAATTAATTACCGGTTGTTCCGGTGTAAAAAGAACGACCGGCCAGCATCCCGGGGGGATTATGGTTATTCCGCGTGATATGGATGTCCATCATTTTACTCCCATTCAACATCCGGCCGATGACAAAAATTCTGCAACAATTACAACCCATTTTGATTACCATTCCATAAGCAGTCGGTTAGTAAAGTTGGATATTTTAGGCCATGATGATCCGACGGTAATAAAAATGTTGGAAGATTTAACTGGGATTGATCCTAAAACAATCCCATTGGATGACTCCGCGACATTAAGTCTGTTTCTTTCGCCTGACGCGTTAAACATTTCCGCTAAAGATCTGGGCAGTTCTGTTGGTACTTACGGGATACCTGAATATGGAACGAAATTTGTTCGCCAAATGCTAGAGGATACCAAGCCCAAAAAATTTAGCGAGTTAGTTCGAATCAGCGGATTTTCGCATGGTACGGATGTATGGCTGAATAATGCGCAAGATTTAATTCGAAATGGAACGGCTAAACTATCCGAAGCAATTTCAGCCCGGGATGATATAATGATGTATTTGATTCACAAAGGGGTGGAACCACAATTAGCGTTTAAAATTATGGAAGGTGTTCGCAAAGGAAAAGGAATTAAACCGGATGACTGCAATAAAATAAGAGAAAAAAATGTTCCCGAATGGTACATTGAATCTTGTCAAAAAATAAAATATATGTTTCCCAAGGCGCATGCGGTAGCATATGTCATGATGGCTTTTCGTATAGCGTATTGCAAAGTTCATCATCCAATGGCTTTTTACGCTGCCTATTTTAGCATTCGTGCGACTGAATTCGATGCAGATTTGATAGTCAAAGGTGTTGACGCTCTTAAAGAAAAACTAAAAGAATTCGAACAAAAGGGGAACCTGTGCACAGCAAAAGAAAAATCACTGCAAACGATTTGCGAAGTCGCATTGGAAATGTATTTGCGTGGCTTTACTTTTCAGCATGTTAATCTTGATTTATCGGATGCTAAACGATTTCTTATTAATCAGGACCAAACCAGTCTTCTTCCGCCACTGGCATCATTGCAAGGTCTTGGAGATGCGGCAGCAGCCAATATTGCTGACGCGCGAAAGGAAGCTTCGTTCTCATCTATTGATGATTTACGGTTGCGAGGCCGGGCATCAAAGACGGTAATCGATATTTTACGAGGGCACGGTTGTTTGGAACATCTGCCGGAAACTGCACAAATGCTATTGTTTGGCTAAATAGGATTTGTGCGGTTTTGCCTTTACTTTCCATCTGGCCCCTGTTGTAAATCATTTCTGAACGTGATACAATGATAAAAGACGAATTGTGTTAGCAAAGTTATGAGAGTGGGTATATACCCACTCTTTCATCTTATTAATCAAAAACTTGCCGATACAATGCACCGGAACTGCAATATTTTCATTTGAATTCATTTCGTTAGCAAAGAAAGGTGGTGTTTACTATGTTAAAAAAAGATATCGAGTTATTGGTCGAAAAATTGGTTACCGAAATCATTGCCAATACCAACCTGATATTGGTTGATGTCGAATATGTTAAGGAGCATGAATGGTATCTGCGCGTTTTTCTGGATAAGAAAGGCGGCTTGGAGATTGAAGATTGTCAGGAAGTGAGTACAAAATTAGAAAAGAAATTGGATGAACTCGATCCTATTAAGGATAGTTATTATTTGGAAGTCTCATCGCCAGGATTGGAACGTCCATTAAAAAAAGAGCGGGATTTTCAACAAGAAATTGGCAATAAAATTATTGTTCATTTATATAGCGCGATAAATGGAGAAAAATCAATTATTGGTATCTTGCTAGGACTCGAAAACAACCAAATAATGTTAGAAAAAAATGGCGAAAAAATTCTTATTCCAAAAGAAAAAGCTTCGCAAGTACGTTTATATTTGGATTTTTAATACGATTGGATAAATAAAATAGGAGGAATTATAAGTGAATATGGAATTTATGCAGGCATTTGAACAGTTGGGCAAAGAAAAGGGAATTGCGCCGGAAATTGTTTATGATGCCATTGAAGCGGCATTAATCTCAGCTTATAAAAGAAATTTTAGTTCAGCGCAAAACGTACGGGTTTCACTCGACAGACATTCCGGGGAAATTCATGTTTATGCATGCAAGACTGTTGTGGAAGAACCCAAAGATACTCGTACGGAAATTTCTCTACAGGATGCGCGGGATATTGATTTTCGTTATGAGTTGGGTGATGTTGTTGACTTGGAAGTTACGCCGAAAAATTTTGGACGCATTGCCGCTCAAACTGCAAAACAAGTTGTTGTACAACGGATTCGGGAAGCAGAGCGGGGTATTATCTACGATGAGTTTTCGAACCGCGAAAGTGATATTGTAACAGGATTAGTTCAACGGATTGAACAAAAAAACGTCTATATTGACCTTGGGAAAGCGGAAGCGATTTTGACTCCGTCCGAACAAATTCCTGGAGAAGTATACCGCTTCGGTGATCGTATAAAAACATATATCATTGAAGTGAAAAAGACGACAAAAGGACCGCAAATTTTGGTCTCGCGGACTCATCCCGGACTTTTAAAGCGTTTGTTCGAATTGGAAGTACCGGAAATTCATGACGGAATTGTCGAAATCAAATCAGTAGCCCGCGAGCCTGGATTGCGTTCAAAAATTGCAGTGTATTCAAAAGACGAAAATGTAGACCCGGTAGGAGCCTGTGTGGGTCCCAAGGGATCCAGGGTGCAAACAATCGTCAATGAACTTAAAGGTGAAAAAATTGACATTATCAAATGGAATGTTGAAGCGGATAAATACATTGGCGGCGCGCTTAGCCCTGCTAAAGTTGTTTCCGTTACCATAAATGAAGCGGATAAAACATCAAAAGTAATAGTACCGGATTATCAATTGTCGCTTGCCATTGGCAAAGAGGGGCAAAATGCCCGTTTGGCGGCAAAACTTACCGGCTGGAAGATCGACATTAAAAGCGAATCGCAAGCACAAACTGCAATATAGGAGAAAAAATATGGTTAAACAAAAAAAAATTCCTTTGCGTATGTGTGTAGGCTGCCAAGAAATGAAGACGAAAAAAGAGTTGTTGCGAATAGTTCGGACCCCGACGGGAGAAATCGTTTGGGATCAGATTGGAAAACAGGCCGGCCGTGGTGCATATGTCTGCCGAAATCCGGAGTGCTTTACCAAGGCCTTTAAAGAAAAGAGATTGGAACATGCTCTCAAACACAGTATATCGCCTGAAGTGTATGAACAACTTCGGCTCATGATAATAAAATGATAAACGAAGAAAAATTATTATCTTTATTAGGACTCGCACAAAAGGCAGGCAAGATTGTTTCCGGTGAAACAGCAGTTGAAAAAGCTGTCAGGAGTCGTTCCGCTAACTTACTATTGATTGCTGCCGATTCTTCCAGCAGCACACTAAAAAATTATTCGGACATGGCAGCCTATTATTCGGTTCCGATATTTATTTTGTGTTCCAAAAGTAAATTAGGCGAAAGTATCGGGAAAATGAACCGGGCCGCTTTGGCCGTAACAGATATAGGATTTAGTAATGCTATTCTGAAATTGTTACCAAGTGAAAACAGGGAAAAGTAAGATAGAATTTTGGGGGTGGATCAATGTCAAAATATAGAATATATGAATTAGCGAAAGAATTTAATACAACCAGTAAAGTGATTATTGACATATTAGCGCGTAATAACATTACGGCTAAAAACCATATGAGTAGTATCGATGATCCGGAAAAAGCAATTATTGACCGGACATTTGCGCGTAAAACCGGAGCGGCTGACAGCGCAGCAGCTAAACCATCACCCAGTAAGCCGCCGACGGAACAGGGTGTACGCGCTTCGGAAGCACGGGAACCGAAACCAGCTCCCAGTCAACAACAAAGTCGTCCCCATCCGCGCTATCAGGACAGAAAAGGGCCGGCTCAACCCCAAGGGCAACAAACGCAGTCGCAGCAGCCTTTCCAGCAAAACCAACAAAACCAGCAAAGACCTGGCTTCGTCCAACGTCCATATCAACCAAGACCAGCTCAGCAACGAGGACCGGTTGCAAGCTCTTCCCAGGCAAAACCGCCATACCAATCCCGGCCGCCTTATCAAAACGCAGGGCCTAGACCAGCCGCACAAGGCACTGCCCATCCGCCTGCTTCCGGCTCAATAGCCAGTGGACGGCCCAATCAGCCTGCCCGCAGCTCTACTGCCGCCAATCAAGGAGATAAAGCTCGTACAACCAAAGATTATTCACGGCAACAACGTCCCCAGACGGGCTTTGGTTCGAGAAACACAGGCGCTGGAAATCGGAACGCACGTCCAGGATCTTCGTCAGGACGTCCCGGACATCGGACTCCAGCCACTCAACATGGCCAGTCATCTTCAGCGGCCGCTATGGAAGCTGCAAAGCCTAAAGTGATCAAACTCGGCGGACCTATTACCGTTAAAGAACTAGCCAGCAAACTTTGCCGTGAAGTCAGTGAAATCATTAAAAAGTTGATGGCTCTCGGCATTATGGCTACGATTAACCAAGAAGTCGATATTGATACTGCGACTATATTGGCCGCTGATTTTGGAACAACAGTGGAAGAACTTCCGCCGGAAGAAGATCCAACCGAAATCCCGGAAATCCTTGACGATCCGAAAACACTTGTACATAGACCGCCGGTTGTCACTGTTATGGGCCATGTTGACCACGGGAAAACATCTTTATTGGATGCAATTCGGAAAGCGAATGTAACCTCTCATGAAGCCGGTGGAATTACACAACATATTGGTGCATATCAAGTTAATTATCAAGGCAAAAAAATCGTATTCTTGGATACTCCCGGACATGAAGCGTTCACTGCAATGCGTGCGCGCGGCGCGCAGGTCACAGATATTGCCATATTGGTTGTTGCTGCCGATGATGGTGTCATGCCACAAACGATTGAAGCGATAAACCATGCTAAGTCAGCGAAAGTGCCTATCATTGTTGCAATTAATAAAATGGACCGTCCAGGTGCCAATCCCGACCGTGTTAAACAACAGCTGGGAGATTATGGATTGCTTCCTGAAGACTGGGGCGGGGATACGATCATGGTTCCAGTGTCTGCTTACGCAAAAACCGGCATTACTGATCTTTTGGAAATGATTTTACTGGTAGCAGAAATGCAGGAATTGAAAGCCAATCCAAATCGTCACGCGTTTGGCACAATTATTGAGGCGCAACTGGATAAAGGACGCGGCCCTGTTGCTACTGTTTTGGTGCAAAAAGGAACACTGCGGGTTGGAGATAATATCATTGCCGGAACCGCTTTTGGAAAGGTGCGGGCTATGATTAATGAGCGCGGCGATAAAGTGAAAAAAGCCGATCCATCCACTCCGGTCGAAGTTCTCGGTTTATCCGATGTCCCTATGGCTGGCGATATTTTAGAAGCTGTAGATGAAAAAGTCGCACGCACAGTAGCAGAAAAACGTCTTGCTAAAAAACGTACCGATGAATTGAAACCTTCCCAAAAAGTTTCACTGGAAGATATTTTCAGTCAAATTAAAGAAGGCAAACTAAAAGAAATTAATATTGTTCTCAAAGCGGATGTCCAAGGTTCCATTGAGGCGTTGAAACAATCTCTTCTGAATTTGAAAAATGAAGAAGTACGGGTTAATATTGTTCATTCCGGCGCTGGTGCAATCAATGAATCCGATGTGATGCTGGCTGCAGCCTCAAATGCTTTAATCATTGGGTTTAACGTTAGACCGGATTCGAATGCCCGTAAGATGTCAGAGGCAGAGAATATTGATATCCGAACCTATCGGGTTATTTACGATGCCATCAATGATATACAAGCAGCAATCACCGGCATGTTGGCTCCTACCTATAAAGAGGTGGTCCAAGGCCGTGTCGAAGTACGGCAGATTATTAATATTCCCAAAGGCGTTGTTGCCGGATCCTATGTATTGGAAGGGAAAATCTTTAATTCTTCAGATGTGCGGATCATTCGCAACGGGATTGTAATACATGAAGGGAAAATCGAATCGCTGCGCCGCTTTAAAGACGAAGTAAAGGAAGTTGCTGCCGGATATGAATGTGGCATCAGCATTGAAAAATTCCGGGATGTTAAAGAAGGCGATATTATTGAAGCCTTTACAATGGAAGAAATTAAGAGAGTGTAGTTAGATTCTGACTGGGGGGGTAATCATGAGCCAGTTGCGTGTGGAAAAAGTACAAGAGTTTATCAAACAGGAAGTCGGTAAAATGTTGGTAACCGGTGAAATTAAAGACCCGCGTATTGGATTCGTAACCGTTACACATGTTGAGGTTACCGGCGATTTAAGCACCGCAACCATTTACATCAGCCTTTACGGATCAGATGACCAAAAGGCAGCCACATGGACCGGCTTGCAAAGCGCATTGGGTTTTATGCGTTCGGAAATCAGCAAGCGGATCCGGTTGCGGGTTGCTCCGGAATTAGTGTTGCGACTGGATGAATCGTTAAATTATAGCGCACGCATTCAGGAATTATTGCAACAAATCAAAGAAGAGGAAAAAAAGTCATAACGATGGAAGTTTCAATTAACCAAATATTAGAAAAAATACAAGCTGCCGATAAAATATTAATTACCTCCCATATACATCCTGATGGAGATAGTCTAGGCTCTATGTTGGGATTATCCCATTATTTACTTTCATTAGGGAAAAGTGTTCTGGTTGCTGTAGAAGATGAAGTTCCGCCTCTTTTTCATTTTTTACCTGGCAACCAGTCGATCCATCATAGTAACGATATTTCTCAGTTGGATCAATATGATCTATTAATTGTCCTTGATACAAATCCGGAAATTGCCCGTATCGGCGAAAAATTAGCATCATTATCAATTCCTGTCCTTAATATTGATCATCATCTTTCCAATAATAGGACAGCTGATTATTACTATATCGATAACCAGGCCGCTGCGACCGGGGAAATTATCTTTCAGTTGCTCGTATTGGCGAAAGCGGAGATTACCCGTACAATCGCAGTTTGTTTGTATACTGCGATTGCAACGGATTGCGGTTTCTTTCGCTACGCCAATACGACTGCAAAAACATTACAGCGCGCATCTTTACTGGTAGAGTTTGGAGCGCAGCCAAATGAAATCTCGGAAAGCCTGGAAGCGATTACGTTAACGGATTTAACCTCCCTGCGAGATGTACTATCTACTCTTGAACTGGCAGCGGATGGTAAGATTGCAGCAGTTACTTTAACACAAGAAATTTTAGCGCAAGATATTAGTTCAACCGACATTTTTATCAACTATATCCGCAAAATCATCGGTGTGGAGATAGCCATCATGTACAAAGTGGTTGACACCGATCTTGTTAGGGTTAGTCTTCGCTCTCACGGAGCTGATGTAAATCAGGTCGCGCAAGAATTTGGCGGTGGGGGACATAAGCGGGCTGCAGGTTGTTCAGTTCGCGGAACGATTGCGGCCGCGAAACAACAAATTCTAAAAGCTGCAATGGCCCAGTTGGCAGGTAATCAAAAATGATACAAGGGATTATTAATGTATTAAAGCCTCCTGGCATGACATCCCATGATGTAGTTTCTTTCATTCGACGACAATTCCAAATCAAGCGTGTTGGCCATGCTGGAACACTAGACCCTGCGGCAGCGGGTGTCTTACCAGTTTATCTTGGTCAAGCAACCCGCCTGATTGAATACGCAGCCAATTTTGACAAATCATATCGTGTGGAATTGACGGTCGGA
>JAGFXW010000158.1 GCA_017861495.1 Bacillota bacterium | reverse complement strand
CTTTAGTTCGATCATGATCGAAGTATATTCGCTGACGGAAGAAGAGTATCGAGAATTGGTAAATGCCGGTATTGACGGCGTCACCATGTTCCAGGAAGTATACGATGCAGATATCTATTCCGAACTTCATTTGGCCGGTCCAAAACGAAACTACCGGTTCCGTCTGGAAGCTCCGGAGCGGTCCGGCGCGGCCGGCTGCCGGACCTTAAACGTCGGCGCCCTGCTCGGCTTGGACGACTGGCGCAAAGAAGCCTTCTTTACCGGCCTGCATGCCGCTTATTTGCAGCAAAATTTCCCTGATGCCGAAATCAGCATCTCCACACCCCGCATGCGGCCCCACCTTGGCGGTTTTCCGCCGAAAGTCATTGTGAATGACAGCAATATCGTTCAATACACTACTGCTTTCCGCCTGTTTATGCCCCGGGGCGGGATTACCCTTTCCTCCCGTGAAACGCCGAAAATGCGCGATCATTTAATCAAACTGGGCGTAACGAAAATATCCGCGGGGGCTTGCACGGCAGTCGGCGGCCGTTCCCACCCGGAAGAAACCGGCCAGTTTGACATTTCCGATGACCGCAGCGTAGCTGAAATGGCGGCGATGCTGTATGAACAAGGCTACCAGCCCGTATTCAAAGACTGGCAATTGCTGGTCTAAGAGGAGATACGATCATGGAAACAACTTCTTTCCATCAAGTACTGCTGAAGTACTGGACACCTCCACAGTTGGCTCTTATTGAAAAGGCTACCATCGCTATCGCCGGCGCGGGCGGGCTCGGTTCAAACTGCGCTCAATTGTTGGTCCGCAGCGGATTTTGCCGGTTTACCATTGTCGATTTCGATGTTGTAGAGCCGAGTAATTTAAACCGCCAGTTTTTCTTTGCCAGCCAGATTGGGATGGCAAAAGTGTCCGCTTTAGCAGAAAACTTAAAAAGCATCAATCCGGATGTCCGGATTGATGCCCGCCAAAATAAGCTTGAGCCAGCAACCATCTCCGCGATCTTTGCCGATTGTAACATTATTATTGAGGCTTTTGACCGGCCGGAGTACAAAAAAATGCTGGTTGAAACTTTCCTCCCAACCGGCAAACTGATCATAGCGGCCTCCGGCCTTGCCGGCTGGGGCGACAGCGACCGGATACGGGTACACAAGATCAAAGAGAATTTTTATTTGGTCGGAGATTTAGAGACCGGCATAAGCAAACAAGCGCCGCTGGCCCCCTGCGTGCAAATTGCCGCAGCCAAACAAGCCGACATCGTTCTTGAATATATATTAGGAGCAATGAAAGGAGCAAATTAGCATGAAGACCAGACCCGGAATGAGCAATTTTTTAGCAACTGATCTCTATGGGTTGACGGCCAGCGAATTTTCCCGTGGCCGCAGCAACCCGGAAACAGCAGCCCTCATGATTGAAGCCGGTATCAAAGTTATCCAATACCGGGAAAAAGAATTAACACTTCGCCAAATGTACCTGGAATGTTTGGAAATCAGAAAACTGACCCGTAAAGCAGGCGCCACTTTTATCGTCAACGACCATATCGACATTGCTTTGCTCGTGGGAGCGGACGGGGTTCACATCGGCCAGGACGACCTACCGCCGGAACAAGTGCGAAAACTGCTTGGTGATCGCATGCTTCTCGGTTTATCGACCCATTCCCCCGAGCAGGCGCAAGCTGCCGTCCAATGCAGTGTGGTCGATTATATCGGCGTCGGGCCGATTTTTTTCACGCAGACGAAAAAACATGTCTGCGCTCCAGTCGGATTAGAATACCTTGATTATGTCGTACAGAACATTTCCCTGCCATTTGTCGCTATCGGCGGCATAAAGACCAACAATATTACTGAAGTCAAAAAACACGGCGCCCATACAATCGCGCTGGTCAGCGAAATCGTCGGCGCCGTGGATATTCCGAAAAAAGTGAATGAAATCCGGGAATTATTGAATTCGGTTAGGCCTTAGCAGCTTGGAAACCGCGCTCCAGATCGGCAATCAGATCGGCTGCATCTTCCAGTCCCAGTGACAAGCGGATCATGTCTTCACTCACTCCGGCCTGTATAAGCTGTTCTCCGCTCAGTTGGGAATGGGTCGTACTGGCCGGATGAATGACCAGGGATTTCGCATCACCTACATTCGCCAAAAGCGAGAACAATTGCAATCCGTCGATGAATTTTTTGCCGGCTTCACGGCCGCCTTTGATCCCAAAAGTAAAGATCGCGCCGGACCCTTTCGGCAAATATTTTTTCGCCAAATCATGGTTCGGATGGCTTTCCAGTCCAGGGTAGCTTACCCAGGCAACCTGTTCATGCGCTTCAAGGAATTTGGCAATGGCCAGTCCGTTTTCACTATGTCGTTGCATCCGCAAATGAAGCGTTTCCAAGCCTTGCAGGAATAAAAAGCTGTTAAACGGACTCAGGCAAGCGCCAAAATCCCGCAAAATCTGTACCCGAAGGCGCAATATGAAGGCCGAAGAACCTGCCGCCTCTGTATAACGAATATCATGATAACTGGGATCCGGTTCGCTGAGCGAAGGAAACTTGCCGTTGCTCCAGTCAAATTTTCCGCCGTCAACTACCAATCCGCCCATCGAAGTTCCATGGCCGCCAATAAATTTGGTTGCGGAATGAATAACAATATCAGCCCCATATTCAAAAGGGCGGCAAAGATACGGAGTAGCAAAAGTACTGTCGATAATCAGCGGAAGGCCATGGCTATGAGCAATCGCCGCCACTTTCTCGATATCGAGGACATCAATTTTCGGATTGCCGATGATTTCGGCGTATAAGGCTTTTGTTTTGGGCGTAATGGCTTTGGCAAAATTTTCCGGATCGCTGGCGTCCACAAACGTTGTTTTGATCCCCAGCTTCGGTAATGTATAGGCAAACATGTTATAGGTACCGCCGTATAAAGTCGAAGAACTGACTATCTCATCACCGGCGCCCGCAATATTGAAAATCGTTGCACTGATCGCCGCATGGCCCGAAGAAAATGCCAGCGCGCCTACGCCGCCTTCCAGGGCGGCGATTCGTTTTTCCAGCACATCGGTCGTTGGATTCATAATGCGGGTATAAATATTTCCTGATTCTTTTAACGCGAACAGGTCGGCAGCATGGTCGCTGTCCTCAAAAACATAAGCAGTCGTTTGGTAAATCGGCACGGTCCTTGATCCGGTTGTCGGATCTACTTCTTGTCCGGCATGGACTGCCAACGTATCAAAACGTAAATTTTCCGGTATTCCCATTTGTCATTTCCCCTCTCAAAATAGGTGTTTTAAAAAATAAAGCTTCTTTCCAGAGGAAAGAAGCCAGTCAACGAGTTCTTTCTCTCATCTTCCAGGAACACTCCTGCTGGATTTGGCACCACTGCATTACTGCCGGTTGCCGGGCGTCATCGGGCCAGTCCCTCGACCACTCTGGATAAGAGGCGTATGCGATTACAACCATAGTATCATACCCCATTTACAGCGTCAATGTGTTCTGTGAAAAATCCATATACGCCCAATCTGGGTAGGTTATAACTGCAATTCTTACCCTGCTGCCTAATTACCAGCCGCGCTCCTGCATCCGTTCGTTCGCAGGGATCGTAGATATTTCAATTCCTACCATGGCCTCGCCCAAATCCCGGGAAACTTCCGCCAAAACTGCCGGATCTTTGTAATAAGTAGTGGCTGCAACAATGGCTTTCGCCCTGCGCGCCGGATCACCGGATTTAAAAATACCCGATCCAACAAAAACGCCGTCACAACCTAATTGCATCATGAGAGCCGCATCCGCCGGAGTGGCAATTCCGCCGGCCGCAAAATTCACAACCGGCAAACGGCCCAATTTATACGTTTCCTGCACCAAGTCAAGCGGTGCGGCAATGTTTTTGGCAAATGCCGCCACTTCTTCTTCCGGCAAATTCTGCAATTGACGAATTTCTGCCATAACAAGGCGGATATGTTTCACTGCCTCAATGACATTGCCGGTTCCCGGTTCGCCCTTTGTCCGGATCATGGCCGCCCCTTCACCGATCCGCCGCAGCGCTTCGCCGAGGTTTTTCGAACCGCAGACGAAAGGAACCTGAAACTTGTGCTTATTAATATGAAACTTATCATCCGCCGGTGTTAGTACTTCACTTTCATCAATATAATCAATGCCCAGCGACTCCAATATCTGCGCTTCAACAAAGTGTCCGATCCTGGCCTTGGCCATTACCGGAATCGTCACCGCATCCAGAATTTTAAGAATAACCGAAGGATCGGCCATCCTTGCCACTCCGCCGGCAGCCCGGATATCAGCAGGGACGCGTTCGAGCGCCATAACGGCGCAAGCGCCGGCTTCTTCCGCAATTTTCGCCTGTTCCGGAGTGGTAACATCCATGATCACTCCGCCCTTAAGCATTTCAGCCAGTCCGGCTTTCACTCTAAAAGTACCTTGTTCCATAGTAGACCTCCTATAATAAGAAATAACAAAATTCAATGCTCCATGAATAGTAAAGGTTGGGGCATAATGACCCGCCCCAACCTTTACTCCGCCGAACGGCTTTCTATCTGTCTGGGCCAAAGGTTTCCGATCGCTGCTTTACAGGTAAGAAACTTCTGTCTCTTCCTGGAAAAGCGGAGTTGACAAGTACCGTTCTCCGGTATCCGGCAACAGTACTACAATGACTTTGCCTTTATTTTCCGGGCGTTTTGCTAATTGCGTCGCCGCAAACGCAGCCGCCCCACTGGAAATACCGACCAGCAAACCTTCTTCTTTGGATAACGCTCGCGCCGCGGCAAACGCATCTTCATTCTGGACCGGGATAATTTCATCCACAACTTTCAAATCCAACACATCCGGTACAAAGCCGGCGCCAATTCCTTGAAGCTTATGCGGTCCCGGTTTGCCACCCGACAAAACAGGGGAAGACGCCGGTTCTACAGCAACGATTTTTACATTCGGATTCTTTTCTTTGAGCACGGAACCCACACCAGTCACCGTGCCGCCGGTACCAACACCGGCAACAAAGATATCGACTTTGCCGTCTGTATCTCGCCAAATTTCTTCTGCCGTTGTTTGGCGATGAATGGCCGGGTTCGCAGGGTTTTTAAATTGTTGAGGAATAAAGGCTTTCTGCGCTTTTGCCGCCAATTCTTCCGCTTTTGCAATTGCTCCCGGCATTCCTTCCGCACCCGGAGTAAGCACTAATTGAACGCCTAAGGCTTTTAGTAAATTGCGACGTTCCAAGCTCATCGTATCGGGCATCGTCAAAATCAATTTATATCCTCTGGCTGCAGCAACAAACGCCAGTCCTACACCGGTATTGCCACTGGTCGGTTCAATAATAAGCGTATCCTTGTCAACCAATCCTTTTTCTTCCGCATCTTTAATCATTGCATAGCCAACACGGTCTTTTACGCTGCCCAACGGGTTAAAATATTCCAGTTTAGCAACGATTTTCGCTTCCAGATCACGGTTACGATTGTAGTTGCTTAATTCCAACAACGGTGTATTTCCGATCAAATCCGTTAAACTTTTTGCAATTTTAGCCATTTTTTACAACCTCCATTAATTAATTATTTGTGTTATACCATACGACCTTGCGGTGAAAAATATAAAAAAGATCAAGGCTGTCCTGCGACTACCTTGACCTTCAGTTGTCTGATTGGCCGTTTCGTATAAATTTAATTTCTTAAATGATAGCATTATTATTTCTTATTGTCAATACGGTAACAAAGAATTTTTATATCACTGATCAACTTACATTATTCTATGCTAGTACCGTTTGACAAACTGAACCGTTACAATTAGAATGATTACCGTAGCCAGCATGACATCCGGACGGAAGCGCTGATAGCCGTAGCGAATGGCCAAATCACCAAGCCCGCCACCGCCGATCGCTCCAGCCATAGCCGAAAAACCGATCAGACTGACTAACGTAATTGTAATACCCAATACAATCGAAGAAAGCGCTTCAGGAATCAATACTTTGTAAATAATTTGCACCGGTGAAGCACCCATCGCCTGCGCGGCTTCAATAACGCCATAGTCAACTTCCCGGATAGCCGACTCGACAATCCGTCCCAGAAAGGGAACAGCAGCTATACTCAATGGTACAATGGCGGCGTTGGTGCCAATAGACGTCCCAACAATCAGGCGGGTCAAAGGGATAATAGCGACCATCAGTATAATGAACGGCGTCGATCGCGTCGCGTTCACAATGCTTCCTAATATAATGTTGAGTTTTTTGTTCTCCATAATATGTCCCTTGCCGGTTGTCACCAGAATGACACCGAGCGGGATCCCCGCCACGGCAGCAATGAACGCCGAAACCGCAACCATATGGACTGTTTCTAAAAACGACTCAGCCAGTAATACTATGAGTTCGTACGACATAACCCAACACCTCGTTCTCTACTTTGCGTGCTTGAAGATAATTCAGCGCACTTTTTATTGCCGCCTGGTCGCCGCTCAGTTCAACAAGCAGCGTGCCAAATGGAGTATCTTGGATCGTATCAAGATTGCCAAATAGAAGATTGACATCCATATTGAATTTGCGAATGATTTCGGAAATAACCGGTTCTTCGGCCGAGCGGCCCAAAAAGGTCAGCCGCAGCATCAAACTGCTGTTTTCCAACGGAACCGGTGAGAAACTGCAGCCGGAATAAATGGCTGGCAGATCATATCCGGCGATCGTGCGGATGAAGTCTCGTGTCGTCGCGCTTTGCGGCCGCGTAAAGACTTCCACGACCGCGCCTTGTTCAATGATCAAACCA
>JAGFXW010000157.1 GCA_017861495.1 Bacillota bacterium | reverse complement strand
GCGAAACGGAAAAAGGCGTAAAGGAGGTATATGAAGAGTGGTTGCAAAGAAAGTTGCAAGACCAAAGCGGAGAGAACGGAAAAATATTGAGCATGGTATAGCCCATATTCGTTCTTCTTTTAACAATACAATTGTGACAATCACCGATACGAAAGGTAATGCGCTGTCTTGGGCGAGTGCCGGTGGACTTGGTTTTCGCGGATCAAGAAAAAGCACTCCATTTGCCGCACAAATGGCTGCGGAAACGGCTGCTAAAGCAGCAATGGAGCATGGTTTGAAGCAGGTAGAAGTGTATGTAAAAGGTCCTGGATCAGGACGGGAAGCAGCGATCCGTTCGTTGCAGGCAACAGGTCTGGAAGTCAATTTGATTAAAGACGTTACGCCTATTCCTCACAATGGTTGTCGTCCGCCTAAACGGAGAAGAGTCTAGAATTATTCGGGAGGTGTTAAATAAGAATGGCAAAATATACAGGACCAGTATGCAGGCTCTGCCGCCGGGAAGGGACAAAATTGTACCTTAAAGGCGATAAGTGCTATAGTGATAAATGCTCGTTCACTCGGCGCGCATATGCTCCCGGTCAGCATGGACAGGGACAAGCAAGGAAAAAAGTATCCGAGTACGGAATCCAGTTGCGGGAAAAGCAAAAAGCTCGTCGTGTATACGGCGTATTGGAGCGTCAATTCCGTAACTACTTCGAAAAAGCCGAACGGCAAAAAGGGATCACAGGTGAAAATCTTCTTATCATGTTGGAAAGAAGATTGGACAATGTCGTTTATCGGTTAGGGTTTGCCGACAGCCGCGTTCAATCGCGCCAGTTGGTTCGCCATGGACATTTTACAGTAAACGGACGCCGGGTTGATATTCCTTCTTATCTTGTGAAAAGCGGTGAAGTAGTTCAGTTGCAGGAAAACAGCAAGCAATCTCCGTTGTTCAAAGATATCATGGAAAGTGCTGCGCATAAAACAGTACCGGCTTGGCTCGAGCTGTCAGCTCCAGATATGAGTGGCAAAATCGTTCGTTATCCTACACGTGAAGAAATTGATATTCCAATCGCAGAACATCTTATCGTTGAATTGTACTCAAGATAATGCCCTCAAGCGTCGAGGCAGTGTGTCGCAATAGTTTACGCAAAGGGGAGGGTTTGTTCGGATGATCGAAATTGAAAAGCCGAAGATTGAGGTTGTAGAAAGCAGTTCCGATATGAGGTATGGTAAATTTGTTTGGGAGCCTCTAGAGCGTGGCTATGGGATGACTCTCGGCAATAGCATGCGCCGGGTACTTCTTTCCTCGTTACCTGGAGCGGCGGTAATTTCCGTGAAAATCGAAGGCGTTTTGCATGAGTTTTCTACGGTTCCAGGCGTTCGGGAAGATGTAACGGATATTATATTGAATTTAAAAGAGCTGCGTTTGAAAATGCATACGGAAGAAACACAAGTTCTGCGTATTGATTACAAAGGGCCGGGAAAAGTACTGGCGAGCAGCATCATTACGAATCCGGATGTGGAAATTCTAAACCCGGAACTTGAGTTGGCAACGGTATCTGCTGATGGATCTTTAAAAGCGGAACTCGTTATTGAACGCGGCCGGGGATATGTTTCTGCCGATAAAAATAAGCGGCCGGACGATGTAATCGGCGTGATTCCGATTGATTCCATTTTTTCACCGGTTCAAAAAGTCAATTATAGTATCACGGACACCCGGGTTGGAAACGTAACGGATTACGATAAGCTGACTCTGGAAGTTTGGACTGACGGCAGCTTGCGGCCGGAAGAAGCAGTGAGTAAAGCGGCTGGTATTTTGGTTGCGCATCTGAAACTGTTCCAAAATATTGCCGGCAATCCTCCGGGAGAAGAAAATGGCAACGGAACGTTTGTTGAGCCTCCTGAGGATCCAGGCGTAAAAACAATGGAAATGAATATTGAAGATCTTGATCTGTCGGTGCGCTCTTATAATTGTCTGAAACGGGCAGGCATCAATACGGTAGCGGAATTGGTGCAAAAATCGGAAGACGATATGATGAAAGTGCGTAATCTTGGCAGAAAATCACTAGAAGAAGTTAAGAAGAAGTTAGTGGAATTAAAATTAGCACTGACTCAAAACGAAGAGTAGAGGAGGGAAGATTATGGCCTATAGGAAATTAGGACGTGATTCAAGCGCGCGTAAGGCATTGCTGCGCAGTATCCTGACTTCCTTCTTTGCATACGGGCGTATAGAAACAACGGAAGCCAAGGCAAAGGAAATCAGTTCATTAGCTGACCACTATATCACTTTGGCCAAGCGCGGCGACTTACATGCGCGCCGGCAAACGTTGTCATACCTCATGGATGAAGAAGTAACAAAGAAGTTATTTGAGACCATAGCAGCCAAATATGCTGATCGTCAAGGCGGATATACACGGATCATGAAAATTGGCCCGCGTCGTGGCGACGCAGCGCCGATGGTAATTCTGGAATTGGTATGAACAATATGAGGGGCGGCCGACGGGTCGCCCTCTATTTCTGTTATAAATAGAGAGGCAAGTTATGGGCGAAATAATTAAGGCGGAGCATTTGTGTTACGAATATCGCGGGGCGGATGAGAAACGGGTAAGAGCGCTTACCGATATCAACTTGTCGATTCAAGAAGGCGAGTTTGTCGCGGTTATCGGGACCAATGGGTCAGGAAAGTCGACATTGGCAAAACACTTTAATGCTTTACTTCTTCCCACAAGTGGAAACTGTTATGTTAATGGGTTTAATACTTGCGATGAAAAATATTTGTGGAACATCCGTCAACGTGTTGGCATGGTATTTCAGAACCCGGACAACCAAATTGTAGCTACGATTGTAGAAGAAGATGTAGCATTTGGACCGGAAAATCTGGGAATTTCTCCGGCGGAGATCGCTAAGCGTGTTGAAGAGGCTTTACAGATTGTTGGGATGGAGGATTATCGTCAACATGCCCCCCATTTGCTGTCTGGCGGACAAAAACAGCGGGTGGCAATTGCCGGTGTGTTGGCTATGCAATCGCGCTGCCTGGTGTTCGATGAACCAACTGCCATGCTGGACCCGCGCGGGCGGAGAGAAGTATTGCAAACGGTGAAAAAGATTAACAAAGAAGAGGGCATCACTATTGTTTACATTACCCATGACATGGAAGAGGCTTTACATGCGGATAAAGTAATTGTAATGAATCAAGGTTCCATTGTGCAGGAAGGCTCGCCGGCTGATGTCTTTAGTCAAGTTTCTTTTTTAAAATCGCTGGGACTGGACGTGCCTCTGGCGGCAGACATTGCACAAGAACTATGCAACCGCGGGATTGAACTTCCACAGAAAATTATTACGGATGAAGAATTGGTGGTGGCGCTGTGTCCATAAGATTGGAAAATGTCACCTATACTTATATGCAAGGTACGCCGTACGAACGAGTGGCACTGCAAGGCATCAACTTGGAAATAAAGCCAGGAGAATTTGTTGGCATAATTGGCCATACCGGTTCGGGAAAATCGACGTTGGTTCAACATTTTAACGGGTTATTGAAACCGAGCAGCGGGAATGTCCGGATAGATGATATTGATTTGCACCAAAATAAAAATGAAGCTAAACAAGCGAAGAAGAAAGTCGGAATGGTTTTTCAGTATCCTGAGCATCAATTATTTGAAGAAACTGTATTCGCGGATATTGCTTTTGGTCCTCGCAATATCGGATTGTCAGAGGAAGAAATTGAAATTCGAGTGCGCAAGGCAATGCAATTTGTTGGTCTCGAGTATGATGCCGTTGCCAACCGGTCACCGTTTCAATTGAGCGGAGGGCAAATGCGCCGGATCGCTATTGCCGGGGTTATTGCGACAGAACCGGAATACCTGATATTGGATGAGCCATCAGCCGGACTGGATCCACAAGGACGAAGAGAGATTTTTTCCCAAATTAAAGAACTGCACATTGCTACCGGCAATTCTGTGATCCTGGTGACGCACAATATGGAAGATATTTTACAACTTGCTACGCGGCTGATTGTAATGGACAATGGGCAAGTTGTGCTTGATAACAGCCCGGAAAACCTTTTTTGGAACCATCAAAACCAATTGCAGGCAGCAGGGGTTGATGTTCCCCATATCATCTCTTTGTTGCAAAAATTGCGTTCTGCGGGGTTAAAAATCGGCGAGTGCCAGTTGAACGCCGAATCGGTTGCGGAGGCTGTTTGTGAAGCCCTGGGGAGGGAGAAGAATGATCAATAATATAACCTTTGGACAATATTTCCCAGGAAATTCTGTTTTGCACCGCTTGGATCCGCGTACTAAAATTGTAGGAACACTCTTGTTTATCAGCAGCATCTTCCTGGCGGAAAAAACAACTGCTTACACGGTTATCCTCGCATTCATCATATTTGCGGTAATCGTATCCGGCATCTCGCTGCGAACCATTTTGCGTTCGTTTCGTCCACTGTGGATTATTTTGGTTTTTACGTTAGGTATCCATATGTTTTCAACGCCCGGTTTGGTACTATACGCATGGGGACCGCTGACGCTAACGCAGGAAGGTTTGCGGCAAGGCATTTTCATGAGCTCCCGGTTGTTGTTTTTAATTGTGATATCATCCTTGCTGACCTTTACTACTTCTCCCATTGTTCTGACCGATGGAATCGAAAGGTTGTTATCGCCGTTTCGCAAAATTGGCTTTCCAGCCCATGAATTGGCAATGATGATGACGATTGCCCTCCGGTTTATTCCCACATTATTAGAAGAGACAGATCGTATTATGAAGGCGCAAATGGCGAGAGGAGCTGATTTCAGCTCAGGATCGATAATACGCCGGGCGCAAAATATGATTCCGTTATTGATACCGTTGTTCATTAGCGCATTCCGCCGCGCCGACGAATTGGCTACCGCCATGGAAGCGCGTTGCTATCGTGGCGGCGAAAATCGTACGCGGATGAAAGAATTAATGATAACGTGGCTGGACGGCGTCGCAGTAATGATATTGCTGTTGATGTTAGGTGTATTAGGCTATTTGAGGTGGTGGCAGTAAAGATGGCTGGTCCTACTCGGAATATTAAATTGACCATCGCTTATGATGGCGCCGCCTATCATGGATTCCAATGGCAGACAAATGCTGTTTCCATTCAAAACGTACTGGAAGATCGGTTAGCTTTGATTTTTGGCCATGCGATCCGGTTAGTGGGTTCAGCCCGAACGGATACCGGTGTTCATGCATATGGGCAAGTGGTTAATTTTAAAACATCCGGTTCGATTCCGACGGACCGTATTCCGTTAGCGGCACGGAAGGTTTTACCGAAAGATATTATCATTTGCGCTGCGGAAGATGTTCCCGATACGTTTCATGCCCGCTTTGATGCAAAAAGCAAGATTTATCTGTACCGCATCAATGACAGCGGAGATCCGCATCCCTGGCTGCGAAATTATGTTTGGCAGTTAAATCATGCACTGGATGTAAATTCTATGGATGAAGCGGCGCAGGCAGTGATCGGAACACATGATTTTTCGGCGTTCCGTTCTTCTGGCAGCAGTGCAAGGGATCCTGTGCGGACAATTTTGAGTTCTGCATGCCGGCGCGTGGGTGAAACGATCGAGTGTGAATTTCATGGCACCGGATTTTTATATCACATGGTGCGCAATTTGGTGGGGACCCTGGTTGAAATCGGAAGCGCCAGCCGTCAGGTCTCTGACATGCGTGAAATATTGAGGGGATGCAGACGGGAAGAGGCAGGTCACATGGCGCCGCCGCAAGGACTGTATTTGCTGAAAGTACTCTACCCTGAATAGAACCACGCGAAAAAAATTCCGTTAAGACGGTCGAGTTTACTTGACATTGACAGGCAGATTTATTACAATTACCGTATGAGAATTTTGCCATGACTTCCCTTAGCCCCGGAGCTCATTGACAAATATGATCAA
>JAGFXW010000027.1 GCA_017861495.1 Bacillota bacterium | reverse complement strand
TTCTGACTGTATAAGAGCCATCTTCGTTTTGTGTTTTCCACTCTTTTTTCATTATCTCACCAACCCTTTCAAAAAATTTTTCGAGGACGATATTTTATTTCTTTAGACTGTAACACCTCCCCCAGGCGTTTGACGGACCAGATTACCCCTCTTGCTAAGGTAATTCAGCTTTAGCAGCCCTTGATGAAATGAGCCTATATCTAAAATAGTCCGAATTTCAGTCATTAATTATATCGCCACTCAGTAATTATGCAAATAGCATGCCAATTTTTTAATCCGGTTATAAAGCGGCGAAACACCAGTATTATTACGCTTTTACCAATTTAGGTCCTATAACGTCTGATCTTTTTTTGGGATCGTAAAAATCCGGTTGATATGTACACAAAGCAAGGAAATAGTAGGGATTGAGCACAATCCTTTTTTGCGATCGCAATTTCATTTTAGGATCTTTTGGTTGTCTCAGTGTAAAACTACCTGTAAAAACATAAGCCCGAAACGACGAATGACGCTTTTAAGCTTGTTTGCTTAAAAGCGTCATTCGTCTACATTACGTTAGGCAGAGTAAAGAACCGCCCATTTTGTGAAATAATAAACTATTATACTTTGATAACCGCGCCTTTAGCAGCGGAACTGGCTAACTTCGAATACACCCCGAGATAGCCTTTGGTGTATTTGGGCTGCGGCCGCTGCCATTTCGCCAGCCGATCGCTGATCTCCTGCTCCGACAAATGCAGCTGCAGGTTTCCGTTCGGAATATCGATCGTAATCGTATCGCCGTCCTGTACAATCGCCAACGGGCCGCCTTCGGCTGCTTCCGGCGATATATGTCCGACAAAACAACCGTTATTGGTGCCGGAGAAACGTCCGTCCGTAATCAATGCCGTTTTTTCCGCCAGCCCCATCCCATACATATACTTCATGGCTTTGTACATCTCCCGCATACCGGGTCCGCCCTTCGGGCCCTCATAACGGATAACGACGACGTCGCCTTCTTTGATTTTTCCGCCCAATATCGCTTCTTCCGCCAACTCTTCCGAATCGTACACCTTGGCGGTACCGGTAAAGGTATGCATATGAGGGACAATTGCCGCCGGCTTGGTAACCGCAGTTTCCGGAGCCAGATTCCCGCGTAAAATCGCGACCCCTTTACCCTGACTGAACGGATCACTCATCGTGCGAATGACATTCGCATCAAACGGGTATTTAAACTTGTATTCCTGTAAGTTTTGCTGAACAGCATTGCCAGTCGCCGTCATGCAATCAAGGTGCAGCAAGGATTGAATTTCCTGCATTACTTTAGGAATCCCACCAGCCCTATAAAAATCTTCCATATCATATTTTGCAGCCGGGTTGACTTTGGCAACTTGCGGCGTCGATTCACTAATCCGCTGATACGCTTCCATCATCGTTTCAGCCGGAATGTCGAGCTCCGATGCCACAGCCGATAAATGCAGGATCGCATTGGTAGACCCGCCGGTAGCCATCAAAACACGAATGGCATTTTCCAATGAATTCATTGTAATAACCTGGTCCGCAGTGATTTGCCGGTTCACCAAGTTGACAATAGCCTTGCCGGTCATTTCCGCAAGGCGCAGACGTTCCGCGCTTACAGCTGGCGCTAATGCTCCGCCCGGGACTGACATTCCCAGCGCTTCCGCCAAGCAGCACATTGTATTTGCAGTCCCGTAAAAAGCGCACGAACCACAAGACGGACCGCAAAGTTCTTCCAACTGGTCATAACAGGCTTCTTCAATTTTATGACTTTTCAACATGCCTAATGCTTCCGACATCGTTGTCAAATCCGATTTTCTTTTGTCAAACTCAATTCCGCCGGCCATCGGCCCGCCCGGCAGGAAAATAGCCGGTATTTTCAACCGTGCCGCCGCCATCAGCATACCAGGAACAATTTTATCGCAGGAACCGAGCAGCACAATCCCGTCAAGCCGATGCGCCTCCACCATAATCTCGATATCATTCGCAATCAGGTCCCGTGATGGCAGAATGAAATGCATTCCTGCGTGCCCTTGCGCCGTTCCGTCGCAGGCGCCAATTACGCCGAACTCGGCAACCGTACCGCCGGCTCGATGGATTCCTTTTCGTACATATTCAGCAACTTGGCGCAGGTTGACATGCCCCGGGACCAATTCGTTCCACGAATTGGCAATCCCAATTACCGGTCGGGAGAGGTCGTCATCCGAATAGCCAATCGCTTTAAAGACACTGCGGTTAAACGACCAATCAGGTTTTTTCAAAATATCGTTACTGCGATAGCCCATGAAAAACACCCTTTCTTTTTATCTCATTAACAACCGGGATCCGTCTGAGTAAGGCGGTGCATCCCGGTTGCACTACGACAACTATTGTCCTTGCTTATTTTTGTTGGCCAATTCAATGGCTACGTCAATAATCATATCTTCTTGGCCGCCAACCGTTTTCCTGCGTCCCAGTTCCATTAAGATATCGCGGGCATCAACACCAAATTTTTCAGCGGCTCTCCGGCTATGCAGCAAAAAGCTGCCATACGCCCCGGCATAGCCGATAGCCAACGTATCCGCGTTGATACTTTGGGGACGGTGCATTAATTTTTCTACTACATCCCGGCTCATATCCATCAATTTGTACAGATCAATCCCGGTTTCATAACCGCCTTTATGCAAGGCTGCCACTAATGCTTCCAACTGGGAATTCCCGGCCCCGGCGCCCAAACCGCAAACCGTTGCGTCGACAGAAGTTGCGCCGGCTTCAATCGCCGCCAGCGTATTCCCGATCGCCAACCCCAAATTATTGTGCGCATGAAACCCGATCGGAACGGATAATTCCCGGCGGACCAATTCAATCCTCGCTTTAATATCCGACGGCAGCATGGCTCCGGCAGAATCGGTAACATACACCATATCCGCACCGTAGCTCTCAAACTTCTTGGCCTGTTCCAGGATCTTTTCCGGTGTGGCCATATGAGACATCATCAGAAAGCCAATCGCTTCCAAACCAGTGCTTTTGGCAAATTTAATATGCTGTTCGCCAGCGTCGGCTTCCGTTACGTGCGTAGCAACCCGTACCGTCTTTACACCGTATTTCATTGCCGATTCCAAATCTTCTACGGTTCCAATCCCCGGGATTAACAAAACGGCAAGTTTCGTTTTCTTGAGGACCTGGGAAACAGCCTTAAAATATTCCGTTTCCGTTGCTTTGGAAAATCCATATTGAATGGATGACCCGCCAAGCCCATCACCATGTCCTACTTCGATCGTATCAACCCCGGCTTCATCCAATTTCGACGCAATAATAGCCATTTGCTCTGGAGTGAATTGATGACTGACGGCATGCATTCCATCCCGCAAAGTGCTATCAATAATACGAATTGATTTCATTAGATAGCCCCCTCGTGTTTTAATGTAGCATATCGCTCGGCTACCGTAACAGCAGCGGCAGTAATAATATCAAGGTTTCCTGAATATTTCGGCAAATAATCGCCGGCTCCTTCAACTTCCACAACCGTAATAACCCGGTCGCCATCCGCATATGGCGGAACCTTGATCCGATACCCCGGCGAATACCGCTGCACTTTGGAAACCATTTCCTCTACCGACCGTACTATATCGTTAATTTTAGCCGTATCGCATTGCGCATAAATGGTGTTGCGCATCATGATCGGCGGTTCGGCAGGGTTTAAAATTATGATCGCTTTTCCTTCTTCGGCTCCGCCTACCTTGATCAAAGCGCTTCTGGTCGTCTGGGTGAATTCGTCAATATTCTGTCTTGTACCGGGTCCTGCGCTGCGGCTGCTCAAAGTAACAACAATTTCAGCATACTGGACCGGCGAAACTTGATTGATGGCATGAACGATAGGAACCGTCGCCTGACCGCCGCAAGTCACCATATTGATGTTGGCTTCCTGAAAGATATGCTCATCAATATTGACAGACGGAATAACATACGGTCCAACCGCTGCCGGAGTCAAATCAATCGCAAAAATTCCTGCTTCTTTCAACAAAGGAGCATGTTTGTGATGGGCGCTTGCGCCCGTGGCGTCAAAAACAATATCCAACTCAGGAAACGCCAATACTCCGTCAATTCCTTTATCCGTTGTTGCTATGCCAAAGTCCGCAGCCATTTGCAGGCCTTGCGAGCCCGCTATGATACCGGCCATGAGACTCAATTCCAACACGTTGCTCCGTCGAATCTTCATCATCAAATCAATCCCGATATTACCCGGACCAATGATCGCTGCTTTCAATTTTTTTTGTGCCAAGTTCAGTCATCCTTTCAAATTTCGTAAATTTACCAACCATGTCTCACAGCAAGCTGTACTACTGCAAAAGCCGCTTGCCGCACCTCAATTCATCAATGGATGAACAAAAAACAACGCACTTATGTACGTCATCGTCAAATCTCGTTCATATTTTTTCTGCGCACCACTCCTTTGTTTTTTTGCAAAACCAAAAATTCACCCATTTTTCACCGGTCGTAGTACGACATTATCAAACGCTGTTCACGTTTTCTTATACTCTTACTTTATCTTGAAACCCCTGTCATTGTCAATAAAATATCGACTGATGATTAAAATTATTTCGCGAAACTCGTTTTCCGCTTATAGCCAAGCCGCACCGAAATTTGCTCGGCTGCTTTTACTACATCCTGGGTAATTTGTTCGATATTACGAAAACGGTTTGCCGGACCGGAAAGACTAATCGCAGCGATCACCGTTCCTTGGCTATCCCATATTGGCGCAGCAACACACTGTAAATCCGGTTCAATCTCTTCCATGTCAAAGGCATACCCCATTTCCCGTATCCGCTGGATTTGCTGCAATAAGGTTGGGACATCAGCCACCGTATTCTTGGTAAACTTCTGAAACTGCTTATTCTTATACATCTCTTGTATCTTGCTCTCGTTTAAACCGGATAACAAAACCTTACCGACCCCTGTACAATACGCAGGATTGCGGCCGCCAATCCGAGAGCGGATTCCTATAGAGCGTGATCCGTCCACCTTATCAATATAGACAACTTCATCACCGGAAAGGACCGCAAGATGAGCCGTTTCTTGATACACCGAAGATAATTCCCGCAAATCCGGCATAGCAATTTCCCGGACATCAAGGTTAGAAGCATATGCCTGGCCTAATTCAAACGTTTTCAGGCCTAATGCATATTTCCCGGTAATAGGGTCCTGCTGCATATAACCATACTTTTCCAAGGTTGCAATCAGGCCATGCGTCGTGCTTTTGCTCAAACCCATTTTTTGGCTTATCTCGGTTAAGCTAATCAAATTGTCATTTTCGGCGACACATTCCAATATTTTCAAAGCCCGAAATACGGATTGGATATGCCGTTCACCGTCATGCTTGTCTGCCATAAATCCATTTGCTCCTCTTGTTCGATATTATAAAACTCGGTTCTGTTGCTTTTCTATACATAATTTATCATTTCCCGGTACTGCGACAGCCGGAATCTTCGTCAAGAAACCGGCCGCTCCACGTTCAATGGTAGCATAGTTTTTCAACCATCGCAACGATTACTTCACGAATAGCAGTGCGACGTTACCCCAGCATTACTTTTGCAGTGGCCGCAATTTCCTGGCAGCGAGCCGTTACCTCCTGTATGGTTGCAGAAATTTCCATTGTTTTTTCATTAACCACTTGCACTTGTTTCTCAAGGTCATCCGCAATATTCAATACTTCTGTATTGCGCGCCCGTATATCCTGTTCACTCGCCATGGTTGAACTGACAACATTTTTCGATTGCTCGGCCAATTTTCTGACTTCCTCTGCAACCACAGCAAACCCTTTTCCATGTTCCCCTGCTCTTGCCGCCTCTATTGAAGCGTTCAGAGCCAGTAAATTGGTTTGACCGGAAATATGAACAATTTCACCGGAAGCATTGGCAAAATCATTCAGTTTGCGTTCCACATCATGAACCGCCTGCCGCAATATCATTGCATTTTGTTGTATTTCTTGTATTTGCCGACTTATTTTTTCGATTGCATCGGCATCATTTCCGCTGCCAGCCGCCACTTCGTCAATCGCCTGCGTAATTTGGGCAACTGTCGTAATCACACGGTTTCTGCTTTCTTCTTTTTCTTGGTTCAAGCGCTGAATATCCTCGAACATTCGCTGCAAATCGCCAAATTCTTGGATCTTTTCCTCCACCTTAGCACGTTCTCTCTGTACCAAGGATCGTTCATAATTGATACAATTCTCCAAAATATTATCTCCGTTTAACATCGCCCGTACAAAGCGTTTGCAGCTTCCATAGCCACAAGCATAACAATTTATGTTGCGTTCTACGCTTGTATTTTTATTCATATCGTTAAAAAGCCGATTATATTCCGGTTCCGTAAAATCTTTCGTATCAACCAGAACCGACTTGTCCTTATAGGTTCTAATAAAATCCTGCAAATCAAGTTCTTTATCGAATTGCTCGAACAATGTGTATACTGTTTTGAATAATTTCCTTTTGTTTCTTTGCGTTAATTTTTCGTCCTTATAATTGTTCATTGCAAAATCAATGTCATCGACATAAATGTCCTTACAAGTGCCTGTTCCCAAGTTGCATCCGTTGACACAATTCAATATATCCACCAACAAGGGAAGTTTTTTATGGTTTTTAACCCGTTCGGCATACTCGGAAAGATAATCATACGCATGCATACCTTCTATTTGGCGCACCCATGCCTTGCCACCGGTGTGAAATTCAACATTTTCCTTCAAGCCGCCGGGACGGCTGAACGTCAAACCCAAACCACAGCCAATATCGTCAAAATCCGCTTCCGGGAAAGAATTAACATTGTTTCCCGTCTTTTTCAAGTATTCCGCTAATTTTTTATAAGTAACATTATAATCAACATATGGCGCCGTATCGGCAAATTCCTCCACTTTCCCCAGGCACGGCGAAAGAAATGCCAGTTTATCCCCAATCCCTTTATACTTCTTCATATAGATTGCTGTGCACAGAGACGGACTGTGAATAGGGGCCAAATAAGGAAGTAATTCCGGTTTGTATTTTTCAATATACGAAACAATGGCCGGACACGGCTGGGCAATAATCGATCCCAGATGTTTTTCCGTTATCGCTTTTAGGTAAGCCCAGGTCGTAATGTCAGCGCCAAACGAAACATCGTAAATTACCCGAACTCCTTTTGACTCCAAAAAGCCGAATAACTTTTTATAATTGGGGAAATTATACCGGATAGCAGGAGCAGCAATAATAGAAATGGATGTTCCTTTTTCCAAATCGGCAAAGAAACGTTCTGTATCATCGTCAAAAGTTCTTGCTTCATGATCACATACCTCAACACAGTGTCCACACAATATACAGCGATTTGAATTGATTTTCACTTTATTTACCCCATCTACCAGGTAAGCTACATTCGCATCATCTGCCGGACATTTGGCAATACACTTATTACATCCTACGCATTTTTGTTCCTCGAGATGAATGATATTGTTCACCATAATCCTATCCTTTCATGTTCGCATTTTATATCATAGGATTTTTCGTACAAACTAGTAAAAATACGTCGTAATGGTCAGTCAACTCTTAATGCGATTGTAACTTTGAAAAAACATGCGGTGTCATACAAATTTCATATGGTTTTTTATTAAACGACCTCGGCAATCCGCTCAATTTCCATTGCCAACGCCGACAGCTGCTGCATGGATGATGATATTTCCTGAGTTGTCGCCGCCTGGCGTTCTGACAAAAGGGCTGTCTCCGTTATCGTTTTCACCATCTCTGCATTTTCGGCTTGAATATTTTGGAGAAGTTTCTTGATATCTTTGACTGCTTGTTCACTGTTAATAGCCATTTTCCGGATCTCATCCGCTACAACAGCAAAACCGCGGCCCTGCTCTCCCGCCCTTGCTGCCTCGATCGCCGCATTTAAGCCTAGTAAATTGGAATTCGCTGCCACATCACTGACAAATTGCAGAATATCATCCGTTTTTTTGACTTCATCTACCACCCGTTCACTACTGTGCCGGGTATTTTCCACTTCTTTGGCCAGTTGTGAAGAATGCGCAGCAATCTCTTCCATAGCAGCGGTTATTTGCTCCGCGGCGGCAGCAATATTCTCGGCGGCGCCATGAAGTTTTTCCTGGGTTTCAAAGCTCATCCCCGATGTAATCACGCCGACAAATTGGCTTCCGTCAAAAACCGGCGTACAGACGACCTTTACAACCACGCCATACATCTCCTTCGGCAGAGTTCTGCGAACCTCTTGCCGGGTACGAACGCACTCTGCATTAGCCCCCTTAGAAGAACCCCGGTCGCCCGCTTTCAAATGCATTTTAAATGTTTTGGCCTCTAAAAAAAGCAGGATAGTGCCTTCATGATCAGAAATCGCAATGTAATTATCCAGCGGATTTTGTTTTTGGAAAAGCGGTGCAGCTTCAATAACAGATGTTAGTATACTCATTTCTTAATCTCTCCTGACTTTTGCTAATAACAAGATTGTCAGATTGATCGCATCATTCTGACTTTTCGCCGTGTGTTCAACCGCCTCACACAGCTTTCATTTAATCACATTTCCCATCGGTTTACAACTCAATTTTTGTATTACACAAAACAGAACCGAAAGTTTCCGACTAAACTTTTGGTTCTGTTTTGCAAAATAGTATATTTTTCATTCTATCCGGGAAACCAACAAAATTTCGCTGCCGTCCCGGCTGTAACAAATACGATCTGTGAGTTGCTTCATCAATAATATGCCCCGTCCGCCCTCGGTCTTCATCGTCTGTAATAGGTCTTCAGGGGATTGCGCATCATATTGGCACAAAAGACGGCCTGCCTGCGAACCTTCTTTACTGTCTTTGATTCTCAGAACAATTCGCCGTCCTTTTACACGGCGAAGGCGGATATAGCCTTGCCCGGAACCATGCAACAATACATTGTTAATCGCTTCATTCGCAACGATTTCAAGACGTCCGGCTTGTTTCGGAGCCCACAGCTCCAAAATTTGGCGAATTCGTTTGTGCAAACTACTCACATCAGAAATACCATTGAAATGAAACTGGTAATGGTCCCTCAATCCACGAATTTTAATACAAATTGCCGAACAATCATCCATCGTTTCTCGTTTCGTCAGCTCGGTCAAAAATTGTGTCGATGCTTCGAAAGCCGATAAATAACGCATCTTGGATTTTGGAAACCAATCGCTAAAGCCATCCGTTAAAAAATAAAAACAATCGCCCGGCACTAACGGAAGCTTCACGATATCAAATTCCGCAGAATGGAATACGCCCATAAAACTGCCTTTACGCTTGATCCAGCCCTGTTTCTGCGTACACGATGCCAAAAACCAGTTGATGCCGCAAAAAGCACACGTCAACATACCAGCAGCGAAATCAAAATGGTAAAAAATCAACGCAGCAAAGGTTCCCTCTTTAAAATGGCTGATCATTTCCTCGTTGATCTTTTTCAATTGTTGTTCCGTCGGCGCCTGGCCTTCCAGCATCTGATTTTTTAAAAAAACGTTGATTGCCGCTGTTTCCAACGCCGTTGCCAAACCATGGCCGGCAACGTCCACCAAATATCCAGTTAATTGGGATCCGTCTTTTGACAAACTATAATCAAAAAAATCACCGCTGACAACCCGCAAAGGGTGATAAATATTTTTCACTTCCACAAATTCATTGCTGATATCCGGCGGCAGCATCTGCCGTTGAAAACTTCCGGCTAAATACACGTCTTCATTGATTTTTTGCTGCAGCTTCCGTTCTTCGCTGATATCATGCAAGGTAATCAGTTCCAGAATCCTTCCCTGGTACGCAATAACGGTCGCTACCCGTTCCGTTTCAAAAAAGGTCCCCCCCTTGCAACGAACCTTCCGCAGGGCCGGAGGAACGTATTGCCGTTGCAGCAATTCTTCCTGGCAAAGATTTAACTCATCTCCATCAGCCAAAAGTATGTAACCCAAATCCAAGCCAATTAGCTCTTCCGCATTATAACCCGTCATTTGGCAAAGACGTTGATTGACCTCGACAATCGTATGCGAAGCCGGCTCAACAAGAATGATTGCATCGAAAGACTGCTGTACCAAAGCCTCGTAGCGGCCCCAGATCCGTTCTTTTTCCGCCGCGAGCAATTTGTGTTTTGTAATATTTTCAAAACATATGACAAAATAATTTTTTTCCGGGCTGTAAAGAGAAATGGAATACCACGATTTTTTGCGGGTAAAATATTGTTCAAACACAAACGCCATGCCATCGGTCGCAATCCGGCGGATCATATCATGCCAATCTTGCCGTTCCGCTTGAATCTCCGCAAATATTTCCTTTACTTTTTGTTTATTATCCACCGATTGCCGGACCATAAACGTTGAACGGAACGCTTTATTCACCGCGACTACTTCATAATCATCCAGTTGTCCCGGTTCCCCCGGCAACAACTTGCAGTAAAGACCGGCACGGATCATATTGTCGAACAAATTTTGCATCTTTCCTTCGTCGGCTAAATATGCCGTCTGTACCTCTCGCCGGATTGGAGCGTGATCGAACCCGATCGCCACAATTTGCGAAGCGATGCCCTGCTCATCGTGTACCAGCCGAGTATGCCATTCTATCCAGGTATGTTCACCATTTCCCTTGCCAATCTCACAAATACAAATCGCCGGAATTCCCTTGGCAGCTGCAATGGCAGAAAGATAATTACTTTGTACAACACCGCCATCCAAGCATACGTCAGAAAAAATTGTATCTAAGAAAAATTCTCCTACCAAGTCTTGTTCCGTTTTTCCTAAAAAACGCAAACCCCAGTCATTCATAAATAAAAGGCGTCCGGCTAAATCGATTTGAACAATAATTGCATTCGCATTTTGCACAAGATGTTGAAAATAATCTTCGTTTTTATCTACTTCACTCCGCTGTCGTATCGGCCATATATTCCTATCTTGCTTCTTTCGGTTCTCTAAATTAATTGGAATGACCCCTTTCATATCGTCGTCAACAATTGTAAAAAGAACTGAACCATCTGTGGATCGAACTGACTGCCAGAATATTTTTTCAGTTCTTCAACCGCTATTTCCTGACTCAACGCTTTTCGATAAGGCCGGTCGCTCGTCATCGCATCATAGGCATCAGCAATTAATAAGATTCGACACTCTAATGGAATTTCTTCCCCGCTGAGGCCAAGCGGATAACCCTTCCCATCCCAGCGTTCATGATGTTTTAATACCCATTCCGAAATAGAAGCAAATTCCCGGATCGATTGCGCTATATGGTAGCCAATTTCCGAGTGCCGTTGCATAATTTCTTCCTCTTCTTCGGCAAGCGGCCCAGGTTTGAATAAAATATTGTCAGGGATCCCAATCTTGCCCACATCATGAAACTGCGCCAATAAACGCAAGTCATTCAACCGTGCTTCCGAAAATTCAAGCAATTTCCCCAAGCGGACGACCAATTTCTGCAGGCGGTCCGCATGACCTTCCGTAATAAAATCCCGGGCTTTTAACATTTCATCCACTGTTTTTACAATTGCATTCCGCGAACTCTGCGAATGAAGCATCTTGTCCCGATACATCGCATTGTCCGCTTCCTTAAACAGCTTGTTAAAATTGATTTTTGCCAAATCGCCGATGGCCCGCCCAATAGCAATATTCAGCGGGATCAGCTCATGAACCCCGTTATGCTGCCTCATCAACTCATGAATCGAATTCACAATGGCATCCAGTGTTTCCATTGTTGCGCCGGGAACAATGGCGGCAAATTCATCGCCGCCGATACGGGCCAGTGATCCGCGCTCTCCGACTGCCTCTTTTAGTAAATCCGCAGCACATTTCAATCTCCGGTCGCCGGCATCATGCCCCATGGCATCATTGACCAGTTTCAATCCATCAATGTCAAAAGTGATCAGTCCAACAATTTTCTCTTCCTGCGGATGCTCCAGCGCGGAGTTGGAAATTCCGCCAAACGTTTCGAAATAATTGCGATTATACAGACCGGTCAGCATATCATGATACCCTAAATAGCGCAAATGTTCCGCAACCCGTTCCCGTTCCGTAATATCGCGGCTCACTCCGACAATGCCGATTATAGCCCCTCTTGCATCATAAACCGGTGATTTACAGGTTTCAAAAAACAAGATCCCATAACTATCGGAATTAAATTGCGTTGAAAAAACCATGGTTCGCCGCGACTCCAAAACAAACCGGTCATCTTGCGTTAATTTCTCCGCAATGTCCGGGGCAAAGAGATCATATACCGTCTTGCCGATCATATCATCCACAGGAACCTTCAATTTATCGGCAAAAGACTCACTAACCGTAACATAGCGTCCATCCAGATCCTTTACGCAAATAAGATCTGATACATGATCGAGTATGGAGGCGGTCACCTGAAAATTTAAAATTTCCGCAATCAGTTGTTCCCTATTTTTCTTTTTTTCTTTCATCTGCACTCCATCATTCATTCGCCATACATTAGCCGGCATTTCTTTCAATATCAAACACTTTGTCTAACCGGGTCAATTCAAACAATTCACGGACAATTCCCTTAAGACCCCGGATCGTAACATTACCGCCGCGGGGACGGACCCTTTTCTGCACCGTGATCAGTACCCCCAGCCCAGAACTATCAATGTATTCCAATTTATGCATATCAAAGACAAAATTAATCTTTCCTTGTTCGATATACTTCAGACAGTCTTCCCGTAATTTCGCTACCGATTCCACGTACAGATTTCCTGTCAAAGCAACCGTCACTACACCACCAGACTCGTTAATCCCATACTCCATAGTCATCATCTCCAGCTTCATTTTCAACGCTTTTACTATAACAATGCAACCTATTGGTTCCAGGAAATACCCTTTAAATTGCCTTTGATTATTTTTGACAGAAACCGTTTTTCTCCTGCTGCCGGATATTTATTCTCTACTCACGGATAACAAATTTTCCAGTGCTTTGCCGCAACTCGTGCGCCATAGCCATCATTTCTTCCGCACTGCCGGCTATCGTTTCCATGGCAGCCGTAGTTTCCTGAATGGCTGCCGACACTTCTTCCGTATGGGCTGCCGTAGTTTCAATGCCGGTTGCCACCGTATTGATCATTTTTACAATCCGGTCGGAACTCGCCACCTCATCATCGGTCACCTTGACGATCTCTTGGGTATTTTCCGCAGTTCTTGTAATGCTGTCTAATATTTTTTCCAAAGCCTGCGCAACCTGGTTCACTGCTTGTACACCATATTCGACCTGTTCCCGGCTTTGCGCGGTTGCCTCTACACTCGCTTTCGTTCCCTGCGCAACTTTCGATATCAGGGCGGCAACTTCCGTTGCGCCTTGACTGGATTGTTCCGCTAATTTTCTAACTTCCTCCGCCACAACCGCAAAACCGCGGCCCGCTTCGCCGGCCCGGGCTGCCTCAATAGCTGCGTTCAACGCCAACAAATTCGTTTGATCGGCAATTTGCGTAATCGTATCGGTGATAATGCCAATTTGGTCGGAATACGTACTCAGCGTTGTAATCAATTCTTCTGTTTCGACGGTTTTTGCTCTTATCATATCCATGCATTGCATAGCTTCCGTTACCGTCACTTTACCGCCATTAGCCGCTTCCTGCATTAACGCAGAATCTGCGCCGGCTTCATTGGCACAAGATTTAGCAATCTGGATCAATGAAGACATCTCCAACAATACCTTGGATACATCAATAACTGATAAATTGCCTGTTTCCGCTTCCTGGGCCACAGTCTGAATATTCTTCGCGATCTCCGCCACGGTCGCAGTCACCTCTTCGCTGGATGCAGCCAATTGGTCGGATGAATCGGATAAGACTTCCGAAATCTGACGGGTCTTTCCTACCATCATCCGCTGATGTTCAAGCATTTGGTTAAACGATTCCACTAATTCACCGACTTCATCATTGGATAGGACATGTCCATGGACAGTAAAGTCACCCTCTCCCGCCCGTCCCATCAACACATTCAGCTCATGAATCGGCCGCGTAATCAAGCGGATCAAATAGAGTCCGCAAACAATTGCTAAAATCGCGCCGATAACGGATGTACTCAGCAGCAGGTTTTGCGCCATGTTGTGCGCAGCCTTTCCTTCTTCTACGTTTTTAAGCGATCCGGCTTTCACATCATCGACCAGTTCGTCCAAAATCGGCTGGATTCGAAGATATGTCTGATTGGATTTATCGGCAGCATTGAGAGCTTCGGCATCAATGGCGGCAATCTGTGGGTCGTCCAATCCAACGCCGGTTTGCAGCAGTTTATCTTTTTCTTTCATTAAAGTAATTACCCGTTCATGGTCTGCCTGCCATTGTGGCCACTCACTCTTTACTTGTTCCCACAAGGCGAGTTCCTGTGTTTGTTTGGGAATAGCTTCATATATTTTCCATTCCTCGTCTACTTTAGTCCGTTGCGCCTCTATAAACTGGTATTGCCCAGACCGAAACGTTTTATCGAGCATCCGTTTATTAATCAACGCCCGTTCAGCCGACAGCATTCCGCGCTGTGCATCGCTGATGGTCAAAATAGCTTTCAAGCCGGGCAACGTTTTCCCGGCTAATTGTTCGGTTGTATTTTCCATTTTGGCCATCCCGTAATACCCAACTCCGGCCATGCAAACTAATAATAAAATCGTCAGTGCAAAGAACGCTCCAAGTTTCTTTGCCAACTTCATATTGTGAAACATGTCTGTCACCCTTTCCTCACTGGTTTGTATATCTCTAATTAAAAAATTAGAAAACCCGGCTTACGCCGGGTTCATTAACAGTCTCCAAAACTCCATTGTTAACATTGGGGTTGTTAAGGCTGAAAACTTGAATGAAACTAGCTTTAAATTTCAAATGAGACTGTAACTCTTTCAAAATCCAAGCCATGTACATTAGCAACGGCGGAGGTCACCAGTCTTACAGCAAAACTTTCAAAGGAAAATCAAATTTTAACATCTTTAATCAGTATCTTATATTTGACACTCTGTTTTTTTCTCCTGCCACTCTTTATCTTATTAAATTAATGTTGTACTATTACGAATATTGTCACGTTTTCTTGTCGCTATTATATTACAATCGAAAAAAACTGACACCATTCGAAAATGATGCCAGTTTGCATTTGCACTCGTCTGTTTTGTACTTCTTTCAACCGCCTGCCCGCACCAGGCAGTTTGCAACGCCCTTATTTCCCAAGGACGTTTTTTACATGATCCTATCCGTACAGGAATTAGAATTTATACGTTACAGTTGCCCGCAGAGAAGAATACTTACTGCCGTCATCCACATGTTTCATGTCTTTGTAGAATAAGGTGCCGGTACAATCTTTGGAGATTTTATGGCTGACACCATAGTACATCCCTTTGCCATTGCTGTCATAGGTAGTAAAACCAGCCATACTTGCCGTAGCTCCCACTTTACTGTAGATGATATGTCCCGAATTTTTGTCATCAAAATTGTAATTAGCACTTACTGCGTACGCAGTATTGTTACCGGTATCGTCAGATCCGCCATATTCACCGCCAAAAGTGGCTTTGCCGGCTGTATACGCAGTATTTACCGCCCAGAAATTTGTAATATTAGCGCCATTCAATTGTGAAAGCGTTCCACCAATTTTCCAA
>JAGFXW010000026.1 GCA_017861495.1 Bacillota bacterium | reverse complement strand
CTTCTTCATTGAGTCTGCCAAGCAAATCAATCGCTTCTAAGTTTTCATGTCCCCCGTGCTGGTTCGGCATCCATTCACCCGGTGCGCGCCCATAATCCAAATACAGCATATTGGCCACTGCATCTACCCGCAATCCGTCAATATGATATAGATCAAACCAAAACAGTGCGTTGCCAATTAAAAAGTCGCGTACCTCCGGCCTGCCATAGTCGAAATTCAGAGTTCCCCACTGCCGGTTTTCGCTTTTGCGCCAGTCGGCACATTCGTACAGCGGTGTCCCATCAAACAGCCGCAAGCCATTGTCATCACGGCAAAAATGCCCTGGAGTCCAATCCAAAATCACGCCAATTCCCTGCTGATGACAACAGTCTATAAAATACATTAGGTCTTGAGGTCGCCCATACCGGCTGGTTGCCGCGTAATACCCTGTCGCCTGGTAACCCCAGGACTGATCCAATGGATGTTCCGCCAAAGGCATTAATTCGATATGGGTATATCCCATCTCTGCGACGTAAGTAGGCAGTTCAGCGGCAATTTGCCGGTAAGACAAAAATGACCCATCCTCATTACGTTTCCAAGATCCTAGATGAATCTCGTAAATGAGAACAGGTTGTTGCTGTATCTGTTGCTGCACAATTTTTTTTTGCCATTCATCATCCTGCCATACATAGCCGGACAAATTCCAAACACGAGAAGCTGTCCCGGGTCGGAGCTCAGCGCAAAAAGCACACGGGTCTGCTTTCAAAATTACCTTACCGTCTCGGGTGTGTATTTCATATTTGTAATGATCGCCATGGGCTGCGCCGGGAATAAAAATTTGCCAGACGCCGTCCTTTCTCTCCATCCTTTGTCCTTCGCTCCGCCAATCGTTAAAATCACCGACCACATAAACCTGTTCAGCGTTTGGCGCCCAGACGGAAAATCGAACGCCAGATCGGCCATTACATTCATCCACGTGAGCACCCATTAACTGATAATAACGGCTTTTGTTCTGAGTACGGTTTAATTTTTCCATTTTAACCCATCACCTTTCGACGGCAGAATTGAATGAAACTGTTGTATGAAAACATTCGCTGCGTTTCAACAACTAACGATAACTCAGAAACACCTTGTTACACTGGATGATCTAAGTTGCTATTCATGCGCTATAATTTTATCATAATTTTCTGACAAAAACACAGTGATGAAGATAAATAACCTGGGCCGATTTTTTTATTATCTAAAAATATCGAACAATTCGCAATTATCTGATAAAATAAAAGGAGAAGGCAATACGGTTCAATTACAAAAAATAGGGGAATTAATAGGTTTAAAAGTTTTTTGTAGATGTGTACAATACAGTGATAGCAAACTCGCCGAAAGGCGAGGACGCAAAGCCGTGGGTCTAAAAGCCGCGGGGACTGGGCTCATGACTGCCAGGCCGCACCGGATTTATTCGGTTCGTTCTGACAGTTTTTTGTTGTGCAGGTTCCAGAAAGTTTTGGAGGGATAAAAAATGGGTAGAAGGGAATTCTGTAAACGAAAGGGGTGGGAAGAATGACAGAAGACGCGAACGCTACGACGAACAAACCGGGTATGGGAGCCATACCCTGTGCAAAGGGCGTAACCTTTCGCGTGTGGGCGCCACATGCCGAAAAAGTTTACGTAACTGGAGCCTTCAATGACTGGAGCGAAGACTCAACACCCCTCAACAGCGAGGAAAACGGGTATTGGTCATCTGCTGTGCCGGGGGCAAAAACAGGAGATGAATACAGATATTTGATTCACGGACCCAACGGGATTATTTCGCGCATTGATCCTTACGCCAGAACGGTGACTAGTTCAATTGGCAATGGAGTGATCTACGATGTCCGAGCCTTTGACTGGGGCAATGATCAGTTTCATATGGCCACAGGAAATGAGCTGGTTATTTACGAGATGCACGTCGGTACCTTTAACGCCAAGGAAGAGGGACAGCCGGGCACGTTCGATAGTGCCATGGAAAAATTATCTTATCTTCAAGAACTGGGGATCAATGCCGTAGAAGTGATGCCAATTGTAGAGTTTTCAGGCGACTTTTCCTGGGGTTACAACCCGTCTCATCCTTTTGCCGTTGAAAGTATTTACGGAGGACCGGACAAATTTAAACAATTTGTTAAAGCGGCTCACGAGCATGGCATCGCTGTAATTGTAGATGTGGTATACAATCACTTTGGCCCCTTTGACCTTGATTTATGGCAATTTGATGGTTGGAGCGAAAACAACAAAGGGGGAATTTACTTTTACAATGATCGACGTTCTAATACTCCCTGGGGTGAGACCCGACCTGACTATGGCAGGGATGAAGTGCGCCAATATCTCCGCGATAATGCACTGATGTGGTTCGAGGAGTACCATGCCGATGGCTTACGCTGGGACGCCATACCGTATATTCGGAATATTGAGGGTAAGGACGCAGATCCGGACAATGACATTCCTGAGGGCTGGAGCTTGATGCAATGGATCAACGCGGAAATCCAACAACGGTTTCCCGGTAAAATCAGCATTGCCGAAAGTATGCATAATAACGCCTGGGTCACCAAAGATGTGGAGGCGGGTGGAGCTGGTTTCAATGCGCAATGGGATAGCGAATTTGTAAACCCCGTTCGTCAGGCCGTCATTACTGCCGATGATACATCCCGTGATTTGCAGGCAGTCAGTAGAGCGATTGAGTATCGCTATGATTTAGATGTCTTTCGGCGCGTCATCTTTACCGAGTCGCACGATGAAGTCGCTAACGGCCGGTCTCGAGTGCCTGAAGAAATATGGCCAGGCAAGGTGGATAGCTGGTTTTCCAAGAAACGTTCCACGTTGGGCGGTGCGCTGGTTCTTACTTCACCTGGTATCCCGATGATTTTTGAAGGACAAGAGTTGTTGGAAGATTGCTGGTTCCGAGATAAAGTTCCGATCGACTGGTCTCGAGTTGAAGACGAACACGGTATTCTCGGAATGTACCGGGATCTGATTGCCCTGCGCCGCGATCTGCTGGGTGTGACGCGAGGGTTATGCGGTCAAAATATCCATATTTATCATTTTGACAATAAAGCCAAGATCATCGCTTTCCATCGTTGGGACAAACAAGGGCCAACTGATAGTGCCGTTGTGGTGGTGAATATGACGAACCAAAACTGCGATGGGTATGTCATCGGTTTTCCACGGGCTGGGTGGTGGAAAACACGCTTTAACAGTGATTCATATAAATACAGTCCCAATTTTGCCAATCATTCCACTCCTGATGTCGAAGCCCGCCAGGAAGAATTTGATGGGCTGCCTTTCTCCGGCAAAATTAGTATCGGGCCATACACGGTAGTGATTTTTTCCCAGGATGAATAAGAACCATTTAGGGAAGCGAAGAAGCGACGGTGTATAAACCATGAATATCATTAAGCGAATCCCGAAAAGTATAAAAAGGAGGATTGTATTCATGATGATGTTTTTCAAAAAAATTATAATGGTTGCACTCGGAATAGCTTTCTTAGCCATCTCATCGCTGCCTTGCGCATTTGCTGAACAATCTGTTAATGTGAGTTTGCCGACCTTTCAAATCACCATGAATGATGTTGTTATCAACAATAACGAAAGACTCTATCCGATTATCGTTTACAAGGATATCACCTATGTGCCCATGACTTACAACGATAGCCGCTTCCTTGGGTTGGAAACGAGGTGGAGTTCTGACAGCGGCCTGCAAGTAAATAAAACAAGTGTACAACTTTCCTATAACCCTGACAGAGGATATTTTAATTCCAATCTGGAAAGTGCTTTTCTTCCTGAGTTTAGAATTCGCGTTAACGGGAAGGACATTGATAACAAAAATGAAACCTACCCCTTGCTGGTATTTCGCGATGTCACCTATTTTCCGTTAACCTGGCGGTACATGGTTAATGAATTCGGTTGGACTTCTAGCTTCGATTCCAATAACGGCTTAATCATTAACTCCAAGGCTGGCAGTACAGCCTCAACAACCAGCACCATAGGGGGCAAAGTATTTTCTCGGGATTTTGGCAGTATAACCGTAGTTTTTGACCGCTCTTCCAACCAACAACCCGGTAACTTGTATATAAGGGAAAATAACAGTACGAGAAAAATCGGTAATCCCAATTATGTCTACGGCGTAGATTATCGCCAGTCGGGGACGTATGGAGAATACACATCGGTAGACAAAGTAGAATATGCCAATCGTTGGGTCTATACTGTAGCGGTCGATCCCTATGCTTCACCGATAACGAGCAGGAACGTCAGAATCAATATCGACACGAATGAAGTACAAGCAGTAGACAACAGCACGATAAGTGATACCGGCCAAATTAGCAATCAAGTTTATTCCCGGCAATTTGGCAACATTACAGTTATGCTTGACCGTTATTCGAACCGGCAACCTGGTAACCTATATGTAAGGGAATATAATGCTACAAGAAAAATCGGCAATCCCAATTACATCTATGGAGTATCCTATACTAACAGGGGAGGATTTGAGACTTATAGTCCGGTTGATCAATTAAGCCTTTCGGGCCGTTGGGTCTATACTGTAGCGGTCGATCCCTATGCTTCACCGATAACGAGCAGGAACGTCAGAATCAATATCGACACGAATGAAGTACAAGCAGTGGACAACAGCACGATAAGTGATACCGGCCAAATTAGCAATCAAGTTTATTCCAAGCAGTTTGGCAACATTACGGTTATGCTTGACCGTTATTCGAACCGGCAACCCGGTAACTTATATGTAAGGGAATATGATGTTACGAGAAAAATCGGTAATCCCAATTTTATCTACGGCGTGTCCTATGTTAACCTGGGAGTCTTTGAGACATACATTCCAGTTGATAAATTAAGTCTTTCGGGCCGCTGGGTCTATACTGTGGCGATCGATCCTTCTGTCTCGCCATTAGCCAGCAAAAATGTAAGAGTCAATATTGACACGAATGAAGTAGAATTCATCAATTAATTCTTTAAAGAAATCTACAATATAGCAAACAGTTTTTGTTGTTCATCCAGTCATACCGTGCATCAAGAAAAACGAGCAGAGAGAGGTGGCAAGGATGGCATTAAAAAAAGTGTTATTAGCTTACGATGGTTCGGAAGACAGCCAAAAAGCCTCAGAATGGCTATTGAATTTTGCCAAACAGACGCCGGTTGAAACGGTGGTTGTAAATGTATTCGACGCGGCATTTGCGAACGATGCTGATTTTTGGGCGAAAATACAGGACGCTATCGAAGAGTATCGGCAAAGGATGGAAGACATCTTAACAACGGTGGCGGATACTTTCTCCGCTAACGGTTTGACAGCTACAACGGCTATTCTGGAAGGGCACGTTGCCTCAGAGATAATTTACTATGCTGTCAAGGAACACGTGGACATGATAGTTTGCGGTACGAGGGGACGGGGCGGTTTTGAATCATTGCTGCTGGGCAGCGTGGCTCACCAATTGATGACTTATTCGCCTGTGCCGGTCCTGGTTATAAAATCTGATTTGACATTAGTCAGAACAGATAACTAAAAATAAATGAAGATAACTATGAAAGTTGTCAGCAGGGAGAGATGTGGGCGTGAAAACAAAGATTCTTCCCCCGGAATTGCTCCACAAGAGTGTTATTTCTGCTCTGTCCGGTTGAGAGACAGAAGAAGCGGTATATTGTTGAAATTATTTGACAATTTCAACAATATACCGCTTCTCTACTTATAATTATGATAAAATTAATACGCAGGTAAATATACGCATGTTTTGTGGACATTAAAGACCGCCGAACCCCAGATTGGCTGTATAGTAATAAGGAAGAAATAGCGTGATAAGTTGGAGGAGTTGTGTAATGAAGGGGAAGGATAAGCGCTCCGAGACAACCGGATCTTCGGCAAAATCATGGCAAGTGCTGCGTTTGCGCGCTGAAAAGATGGCAAAGGAAAAAACGGCTCAGTCGCCGAAAAAGCTGGAAGCGATATCGCCCGAAGAAATGCAACAAACGCTCCATGAACTTCGCGTGCATCAAATTGAATTGGAGATCCAGAATGAAGAGTTGCGCCGGGCGCAGGCGGAGCTGGACATCGTATCGGCACGTTATTTCGATTTGTACGACCGGGCGCCAATCGGTTATTGCACCATTTCCGAAAAGGGGTTGATCGTAGAAGCTAACCTCACTGCCGCCAAATTGCTGGGGGTGTTTCGAGGTGAACTAATTGAACGGCCACTCTCCCAGTTCATTTTCAGAGAAGATCAGGATATTTACTATGTGCGCAGAAAGAAAATCTTCGAGACCGGTGAAACGTACGCTTTCGAATTGCGGATGGTAAAAAGCGATGAAACGGTATTCTGGGCGCATCTGGAGACCGCCGCAACGAAAAATACCGACGGCGGTACGGTGTGCCGCATCATGCTGGGCGACATCACTGAACGCAAAAAATTGGAAACAGCTCTTGCAAATGAGAAGAAACTTTTAGAAACAACACTGGCATCGATAGGAGATGGAGTGATTTCCACCGATAATAAGGGCAATATCGTGTATTTCAACAGAGTTGCTGAAATATTTACCGGCTGGACGCAAGAAACGGCAAAAGGGAAATCGCTTGACGAGGTTTTAAACACGGTTAATGCGTCGACGCGAGAAAAAAATGAAAGTATCGCAAAAAAAGTACTTCAAGGCGAAAAGGTCCATCAATTAGTATCTCATACCATATTGATTGCAAAAAACGGCACTGAGCGACCTGTCGAAGATAGAGTCGCACCTATCCTGCAGGAAAATGAGGAAATACGAGGTGTAGTACTAGTTGTTAGAGATTTTTCGGAGCAAAAGAAAAAACAAGAAAAAATTGAGTATTTAAGTTATCACGACCAGCTTACCGGGTTATATAACCGTAGATTTTATTTAGAGGAATTGAAGAGACTTGATACAGAAAGAAACCTTCCGATGACCATCGTTATGGCGGATGTAAACGGGTTAAAACTGATCAATGATTCCTTGGGGCATGCTATGGGTGACAGGCTTCTTAAGAAAGTGGCAGAAGTTATAACCAAGGGCTGTCGGGATGATGATATTATTGCCAGGCTTGGAGGAGATGAATTTGTCATTATATTGCCAAAAACGGATGCTTATAAAACAATGCAAATCATTAAACGGATCAAAGCGTTGTCATTAAAAGAAAAAGTGGGCTTCATTGATATTTCCATTTCTTTTGGTTATGAGACTAAGCATAAGAAGGAAGAAAATGTTCAGGAAGTGTTTAAAAAAGCAGAAGATTATATGTATAAGAACAAACTTTTTGAAAGCCCAAGTCTGCGGGGGAAAACGATCAGAACGATCATTACTACTCTGCAAGAAAAAAGCAAAATAGAAGAACAACACGCTCGGCGAGTTTCATCGCTATGCGAAAGCATGGCAGAAGCCCTTGAATTGGGTGAATATGAAATTAAGAAAATTAAGTCAGCAGGATTACTGCATGATATCGGGAAAATAGCTGTCGATGAAAAAATACTCAATAAGCCAGGGAAACTTAGCGAAGCTGAATGGAAAGAAATGAGACGCCATCCCAAGATAGGCTGTAATCTTTTAAAGATGGTCAATGATATGTCGGAAATAGCAGAATATGTATTGGCCCATCATGAAAGATGGGACGGTCAAGGGTACCCAAAAGGTTTAAAGGACAACGAGATACCCTTTGTGTCAAGAATATTAATCATAGCGGATGCTTATGATGACATGACTAGCGGTAGAAACTATCGAAGCGTTCTAGCGGATGAGGCTGCAGTAGAAGAATTGCGAAAAAATGCCGGTATTCAATTTGATCCAGAGTTGGTAAATGTATTTATTGAAAAAGTATTAGGGGAAAACAAAAGTAATCCGGATCTCATATCCTTATTTGATAAATACAAGGAGTGATGACATTGAAATGTAAAGATTTTAAAATTGTTGTATCCGGAGATATCTGTATAAATTCTCTATATTGGATAACAGACCCTCAAAATAAGAAAGGCTTAAATTGGCAAAATAATTTAAATATGCATAGCATTTTGCTTCCCGGCGAAGCACTGTTATTGGCAAAATTTTTAACTTTAGCAATAGGATCTCGTATCCTTTCTCCTCAAATACGGGATTTTGAAACAATTGTATTAAATGATTTTATTACAGCTACTGCGGAAGTGGAACGATTTCCTGTATTTTCCAATAAAAACAATATGGATAAAGTGTATAGAGTAAAACGTTTTCTGGGATTTTCCGGACCATCATATGGTATAACCAAGTTATTGCCAATTATTAATGATGACGCGAACGCTGATATGGTAATAATCGATGATGAAAATAATGGGTATCATTCTAACGATGATTTTTGGCCTCTAGCGTTAAAAACACCGGGGAAAACGCCCGTCGTTTTATATAAGATGAGCAATCCGGATAACTCAACTATGCTGTGGGAAAAATTAGGAAGGGATCATATCGATAAAACGATAGTTATTATTAATGGTGATGACTTACGGTCAAAAGGAGTTAACATCAGTAAAAGTCTTTCCTGGGAAAGAACAGCACAAGATTTTGAGTGGCAAATTAATAATAGTCCAAACCTTTCTTTTCTTGCCAAATGCCGTCATTTGATTGTTCTTTTTGGGCTGGAAGGCGCAATTCATTATAAAAATGAGGGGGCTCTCGAATCCCGGTTATATTTTTTGCCATATGAGTTCGAAGGAGGTTCTACTGCAGACAGCCAAGGAAAAATGTCTGGTATTACCTCCTGCTTTGTGGCTGGAATTGCCCGTAGTATTGTTTTAGGTAATGATAATGACGAAGAAATTGCTGCATCCGTTGGTGAAGGGATACGGGAAGGAATTGTTGCAACCCAAAAATATTTTATCGAAGGGTTTGGCAAAAATATAGGAGAAGACTCCTTCCCGAGTTCTGAGATATTTGTAGAAAGTAAGAATGATTTTATTTACAAAGAGCATGTACAGGATGTAGCGATACCGCTTTATGCTGATACCGGCTTCAAATCGTATTGGAATATTCTTAGAGATAAAAGTTCAAATAATTTAGCGGATATAGCGTATAATATTGTGAAAAACGGAGTACAGCACGCATTGCAATTTATACCAATAGCACAGTTTGGCAATCTAAAAACTGTCGATAGAGGTGAAATTGAAAGCTATAGAAGTATTAAGAAACTGATGTGTGAGTATATTTCCACGACAAACACTACCCGCCCCCTTTGTATTGCTGTATTTGGAACTCCAGGTTCAGGAAAATCCTTTGGTGTAACGGAAATTGCTGCCAGCATAGCACCGGGTCTCATCCAGAAGCTGAATTTTAATGTATCGCAACTACGCACGACCTCGGAATTAATTAATGCTTTTCATAAGGTAAGGGATCTTTGTTTGGAAGCAAAACTTCCCCTCGTATTTTTTGATGAATTTGATTCTCATTATGACGGGAAATTAGGGTGGTTAAAATACTTTTTAGCGCCTATGCAGGATGGAGTATTTAGGGAGGGTGATTCTCTTCATTCTATAGGGAAGGCTATTTTTGTATTTGCGGGTGGTACAAGCAGCACGCTGAAAGAATTTTGTGGGGAAGATATTGAGGATGAAGAAGAATATAAACAGTTTTTGATAGGCTTTAAAAGTGCGAAAGGACCGGATTTTTTAAGTCGGTTAAGAGGCTACGTGAATATTTTAGGCCCAAACCAAACCAATCAAAATAGTGATCAATTATTTATTATTCGTCGGGCCATGTTGCTGCGGGCGCTATTAGAGAGAAAAACACCACATCTGATAAACGATAAAGGAGAGGCTCAAATCGATAATGGAGTATTACGTGCATTACTTAAAATTCCGCGGTATAAACATGAATCGAGGTCTATGGAAGCTATATTAGAGATGAGCTTGCTGACGAATGCTAAAAAATGGGAACAATCCTATCTGCCTTCTAAAGAGCAACTGAAACTGCATGTGGACGAGGAAGAATTTTTACGACACTTAATGCATGATACTTTCTTTAGTGAGAAAATTGAGAGTCTGGCAATCGCCATACATGAAAAAGACAGAGAACTGAACGAGCATGATATCAATGTAGATCCTGAATTTATAAAGAAGTGGGAAGACCTCGATGAAGACCTTAAAGAATCCGTTCGTGACCAAGCAATGCGTATTCCTGATGCCTTGCTTACAATTAACTATGATGTTGTTTCCGTAAAAGAAAAGCCGGCCATTATCGAGTTTACAGAAAAAGAATTAGATATGCTAGCTGCTTACGAGCATGCCAATTGGTACCGTTATCAAAGAAAAGCTGGTTGGAAAAAGGATAACGTCAAGAACAAGAGGGCAAAAACGGATCCTGCTCTTGTTAATTGGAATAGTTTGCCGAAAGAGAATAAATATAGGATATACCAGATGGTAGCTATTTGGCCGAAAATATTGGCAAATGCAAATTTTAAAATAGAACGATTGAAATTTTTGTATGATCATGAGACTAACAACTGATGTTTTATAAAGATGGTAAATGATATGTCGAAATAGATTATATTCGGCTTATTTATTTAGAAAAAAATGAAAAAAGACTAGATTTTTTGTATGTAGTCATATCGCTAGTGGGTGGCTGCTTATTAAAAGTGAAGGATAAATCTTTTATCCTTCACAAAGACTGTAAGCCCCTGCCCTCTTAGGTCGGGGATAACAGGCCGTAGTTCGAATCCCTAAAGAAAAACTTCGGCTTCGCGAAATCAGAGATTTCGAGCACCAGACTTAAATTCAGCTAAACTTCAGGTGCCGCCACTGTGGTACCTGTACCCTGCGGGTAACTGTGCTTTTTGCGTAAAACTCCACCTGAAGTAAGGCTGCATTTATAAGGAGAAACTCCAGGGAGTATTGACAAAATATTTAGATTATTCAAACGAAATGCTGTTTTTACTCTTTTTTCATGATATAATTAGTACGTAGCTAAATATACACATACATACCTTTTGCCTTTACATAGCCTGTTTAGGTCGACTTCATTGTAGAAAAAGGATTTGCATTACAAGTGCAACTCACTGATAGCAAACTTGTCGAAAGGCGAGGACGCAAAGCCACGGGTCTAAAAGCCCCGGATCTTAAAGCCGCATAAACTGGGCTCATGACTGCCAGGCCGCTCCGGATTTATTCGGATCGTTTTGGCAGTGTTTGTTTTGCAAGGGAATTAATGAAGGCGTTAAAAGGGTGGCAAAAATGACTATTCTGATCATTGGTGCCGGCGGCATGGGGAGAGACGTGATGGACGCAGTTGAAAAAAATGGCACGTATAGAATAGATGGCTTTATTGACGATACAATACCTGTTGGTAGTGATATATCCGGATATAAAATTTTAGGCACTATCGCTGACCTGGCAAAAATAGCAAAAGATATTGATAAAGGAATTATTGCAATCGGTGATAATTGGCAGCGCGGTAAAGTTGCACGGAAAATAAAAAATGCGTCAAAAACATTTCACTTTGTCAATGTCATACATCCTTCTGCGTGTATAGCAAGAAATGCACAAATTGGTGATGGTGCAATATTGCTGGCAGAAAGCATTGTATCCAGTAATGCTATCATGGGAAAACATACACTTCTTCATATCGGTTCTATGTTAGGGCATGATAGTAAGTTGGGAAATTATGGGTGTATGTTGCCTGGGTCCAAAGTTGGCGGCAATGTTCGAATTGGCGAATATTCAAGCATTGGTATCGGAGCAACTTTGATCCACGGCATCACTATTGGCAATCATTCGTTTATTGGAGCTGGTGCAATTGTCATTTCCAACATCCCATCGAATGTTGTGGCTTATGGGGTTCCGGCAATTGCGGCGAGGAATCGACGGAAAAGCGAAAAACATTTATGAGATGAGTTCAATCAGTTTCTTGCGCGATAGGAATCGAGGGTTAGATAATCATAATTTTAGGATGAATGGTATCCAACTGAAAGATATGACACATTCATTAATCATTTCTTGCGGAGTGGGCAAAAGTTTAAAAAAATAAGGGGAGGGAGAGATAACCATGAATGAAGATATTGTAAAAGGCAAATGGAAAGAAATAAAAGGGGCCATCAAGGAGCAGTGGGGCGATCTTACGGACGATGATCTCGTCGAGATTGAAGGGAAAACAGAAAAATTGGCAGGGATTTTGCAGACCAAGTATGGATATTCCAAGGAAAAAGCCGAAGAGGCATATAAGGGAGTCCTTGAAAAATATAAAGACAAATAGGATACAACCTTCACCCACTCCGTTCCTTTACAAGACAATCTCAATGAACGATATCGAAGAGATGAACCTATCGTTTTAACATTAAAAAATAATGTGTTAACCGTCGAAATGGATGGTAAAATGCAAAATTTGCCAGGTATTAAAGAGTTTACCGGTGTTCTACGCAGTGAAAATCAAACAGTGGCTCATGTGAAGGTTTTCAAAAACTAAATTTAGGCAACGTGTTTGGATCGAAAGTAAAAGTTATCAGGATCTGCTAGTTTGAGAATTCGTTTGGGTAAAAAATAAAAACTGAAAATTCAAACTCTTTTCTTGACGACGAGGAAATTGCGCTTTACAATTAAATTGAAAATGATGGTATCTAGCAAGTATACTTGGGGGAATTTTAATAAGAGGAGGGTGACAGAGCATGCTCTGGACAATTGCTGTTATTCTCATAGTCTTGTGGCTTCTTGGTTTAGTTTCTTCGTATACAATGGGAGGATTTATACACATTCTTCTCATCATTGCGATTATTGTAGTTTTGGTAAACGTAATCAGCGGAAGAAGGGTGTAGAGTTGAAGTTGGTTGCTGTTGCAATGTGTTTTTGTACATGAGCAAAATATAGCACAGCAAACTCATCGAAAGGTGAGGACGCAAAGTTGTGGGTCTAAAAGTCTCGGTTACGGGGCTCATGACTGCCAGACCGCTCCGGAATACTCCGGCTCGTTTCGGCAGTTTTTGTTATTCTTGGGACAGGAAAAGAGCTTTGTATTCATCCTATGGATTTCAAGTATTACTAAAAATGAGGAGGAAATAAAAGATGAAACAAATTAGTTTGACTTTATTATTGGCATTGTGTCTAATTGTAGTAGGTTTCACTGGCTCTGCGGGGGCGGCAACTGCTTCTGAACCACCCGTCAATCTGACACCTATGCAATGGGTGGGGCATAATTTCGTGTTTCTGGCTTTACCTGCTGACAAGCAAGCTGACGGCTACGGCATTTTTCCAGCCGCCCAGGCAGACAAGGGGTTTCATGAAGACCGTTCGGTCCGGCTCCCCTATCTCACAAATGTTGGGAGAATAGTCACGGTCACGGATGTGTCCTCTTACAGCGCGGGTGACGGTAAATATGACTATGTCGTTTCCATGACTGAAATTGGCACGGGGTATAAATTCGTCGGACGTACGATCCGGGGAGCGCTGGAAGGTCTGGCGCTGACTGAGGACATCGTAAAAGCCCGGCAACAGTTTTTAGGCAAAACGATTTATCCCAAGAGCCGCAGTTTGGAATTGGTCAATGAGCAGCCTGGCGGGATGAATCCGATGTCGGTGCCAATCCGGATCGGTTCGGGATTAACCGTAATCGATGTATACGCCGGTATTCAATCCAAGGAGCCGATTTGGCTGATTCTTTTGGTGAATGGGCAGAAGGCGTTGCTGCCGATCGCTTATAGCTGGACCAACCAACCAGTGACTATCTGGGAAAACAGTCCGCCCTGGCAAGCGGCTTTGTTTATGGACGATCCGCGAATCAGTCTCGGCTGGTCTGCCGATCTATGGGACAAAATTGAGTCAGGTACAGTACAGAACGGAATGACCAAAGATCAAGTTCGTCTCAGTTGGGGTCCTCCTAATCGTGTTGACCAAGGGGATACCGGAGCGATTTGGTTTTACGGGACCAAAGTTCTCAAGTTTACCGATGACCAGTTGACCTCCATGGAAACTGTTGAAGGGCCTACTCCTTAGGCAGGTGTTCTTTACTAAGACTTTCGGATAGAAACGCAAAGATAAGGTTTGAATTTACTATATAAGGAGATGACAATATGCGTCTAAATACAGTGATAAAAACCTTCACCGTCTTGATGGTGTTGATGGTGATGACTGTTGCCGTAGTGAGCGCGGCAACAGTTGAAGAAAAGCGCCAGGCCATCCGGAATGTAACGAATGAAACACTGAACGAAGTGTATAGTGTTCAACCGAAGGCTCGAGACGCCGTCGCAAACGCAGCAGGGTATGCCGCGTTCACTATCACGGATGCTAAATTGATCTTTTTTGGCGGCGGGACCGGTAAAGGTATGGCGGTAAATAATAACACCGGGCAAGAAATTTTCATGAAAACAAGTGATGTGCAATTCGGTTTTGGACTAGGGATAAAAAAATACGAAGTGCTTTTTGTCTTTGGGACCCAAAAAGCCTTTTCAGATTTTATCAATAGTGGCTGGCAATTCGGCGGCCAGGCTACCGCAGCCGCAACGGACAGTGTGAGCGGCGATTCTTTGCAGGGCGCTATTTCTGTGGGGCCGGATGTTTGGATGTATCAATTGACCGACAAAGGTCTTGAAGTCAGCATAACAGTCAGGGGAATTCGCTATTACAAAGATAGTGATTTGAACTAAAAGTTGTTTCTTGTTGACAATTGGAGAAAGGAAGAAGGCATTGGCTTTCTTCCTTTCTCCCAAAAAAGAAGGAAACGAATATATATTGGGGTTTATAATCGTTGGGATTATTGCTGGGTGGTTAGAATGTAGGGACACATGACTTCCAAGAAAATATATTATGAAAGGCCTTACGCACTTTAAGGGAAGCACACATTACACGAAATATCGATTCAGTAGGTTTGCCGGTTTATGGACAATTTAACAAGTGTGTTGTAGGTTCGCCTAGACGTTGTGTTTAGGCGAAATTTTGTTTAGGGGGCGTCGCACGATTAAGCGAAATAAACAAATATACGAAAATAGGAGGTGTTTTGTGTAAAAGTATGGAAGGTTAATCTGTATGAAAAATATCTCTGATTTCCGAGAAAGTACTTTTTTGTTAATGGAGGCAAAGCGTTATGGAAGAAGAAAAGGCTCCTAAAAAACCCTTGATTTATTATTATGCGCTGGCAATATTGATGATTATCCTGTTAAACGCATTGGTTTTCCCATCCCTTTTTAAGCAACCGGTTACACAAGTAGACTACGGAACGTTTTTAAAACAATTGACCAATGGGGCCGTCACGAAGGTAGAAATACAAGAGACGCAGATTGACTTCATTGCAAAAAACGAAGCCGGGAAAGATACCGCCTATGTAACGGGACGCATGGACGATCCTGGTTTAGTCAACCGCTTATATGGTGCAGGGGTTGAATTTAATCATGTTATTCCTCAAGAGAATTCACCTTTAATGAACTTTCTCCTGACCTGGATTCTGCCGATCGGTCTTTTTTTCGTGATCGGGCAGTTTTTAGCCGGTCAAATGCAAAAGCGCATGGGTGCCGGCATGAACGCGATGACGTTTGGCAAGAGCAACGCCAAAGTCTATGTAAAGGCCCAGACTGGCAAGACCTGACCTTTGCTGATGTGGCTGGACAAGATGAGGCAAAAGAGGCGCTGAATGAAATTGTCGATTTTCTGCACAATCCGGCCAAATATGCTGAAATCGGTGCAAGCCTGCCAAAAGGAGCCTTGCTTGTCGGTCCGCCCGGAACAGGGAAGACGCTCTTGGCACAAGCGGTTGCGGGTGAAGCTGATGTACCGTTTTTTTCTATATCTGGTTCGGAATTTGTAGAAATGTTTGTTGGTATGGGCGCGGCAAAGGTGCGCGACCTTTTCAAGCAAGCCAATGAAAAAGCTCCTTGTATTGTATTCATCGACGAGATTGATACAATCGGTAAAAAACGCGACAGTGGAATGTTAGGAGGCAACGATGAGCGGGAACAAACGCTCAATCAATTACTTGCCGAGATGGACGGCTTTGACAGCAAAAAAGGCGTCGTACTTCTGGCTGCCACCAATAGGCCGGAGTCCCTGGATAAAGCCCTCCTTCGCCCAGGCCGGTTTGACCGCCGTATCCCGGTTGAATTACCCGATCTTGCCGGCCGGGAGGCAATTTTAAAGGTGCATGCCAAAAAAATTAAATTGGAACCCAATATTGATTTTAACGCAATTGCCAGAGCCACTTCAGGCGCTTCAGGCGCAGATCTTGCCAACATCATTAATGAGAGTGCTTTGCGGGCTGTTAAAAATAGTAGGACACTTGTCAGCCAGAGCGATTTGGAGGAAAGTGTGGAAGTCGTCGTTGCTGGCTACCAGCGTAAAAGTGCGGTCATTGCGCCCAAGGAAAAAAAGATTATCGCCTACCACGAAATTGGACATGCCCTGGTAGCCGCAAAACAGTCCGAATCTGCCCCTGTGCATAAAATCACCATTATTCCCCGGACTTCAGGGGCGCTCGGGTACACAATGCAGGTAGAAGAAGGCGAACATGTGCTAATGAGTAAGGAAGAAGCCTTTAACAAGATCACTACGTTCACCGGTGGCCGTACTGCCGAAGAATTGGTTTTTGGAACCTTTACCTCAGGCGCAGCCAATGATATCGAACAAGCAACAAAGATTGCCCGGGCAATGGTAACCAGACTGGGTATGAGCAAAAATTTCGACATGATGGCATTGGAAACGATAACTAACCAGTATCTGGGCGGAGACGCTTCACTTACCTGCTCTGCCGATACAGCAGCAAAAATTGATGAAGAGGTGCTGGCAATTATCAAGAGCGCCCACGAAAAAGCTGCCGGTATTTTAAGCGCCAATCTGGAGAAACTCCATGAACTGGCAAGTTATTTACTCGAGAAGGAAACCATTACGGGAGAGGAATTCATGGCAATTTTGACAAAAAAATAATGGTTTAAGAAAAAATAGGTTTTAAGGCTGACAAAGTGATACGCTAAGAGTTTGCTTAGAGGCTTCTATGTCAGGAGGTGTTCGTGATATTCCTTTATGCAGTGTTAATCCTATTGGCGATCACTACCTTCATTAGTTGGCTGAACTATCGTCTGCTATCCCGCATATTCACGTCTTATCGTACCCGCATGGTAAAGTATGTATGCCTGTTTTTTGCTATCGCTACAATTTTAATTATGGGTTACGGATGGTTACGGCATTCGGTATTTATCGTTCCGCAAGTTGAGGGTGCCCAGTTTTATGTATATGTTGCATTGGCTTGGTCATTTGGCCAACTAATACTCTTGGCTCTTCAGCCGCTCATATACATCGCATACAGATTGATTAAGCGCCAAAAGCTTGCAGACACCGAAAAAGCCGGTTCTTCCGCTTTGGCGATGACTCGCCGGCAGTTTTTGCATAATGCGTTGGCCGTCACGCCGTTGGTGGTGTTTGGTACCAGTACAAAAGGCATCTATGGAGCGCAAACCGATATGGTCGTCCAACGAGTTTCCCTGAATATGCCGGAATTGCCGTCGAATCTGCGCGGCTTCAAAATTGGCCAGATTAGCGATCTCCATGTGGGCCCCTATTTCGACTTGGAAAGACTGGATATGGTCATCGCATTGCTTAGGCAAGAAAAACCTGACTTGGTGGCTATCACTGGAGACTTTGTCGACGACCTGACTTTACTCAAGCCGGCTATTGCTAGATTGAATGACCTTCAAACTTCAATCCTGCAAGGGGTCTACTTTTGCATGGGGAACCATGATTATTTCCAGAACGCTGAGTTGGTTCGGTCCGAATTGAATACTAGTCGAATCGTTATTTTGGATAATAGTATTCGCTTAATAATACCGGGTCCGCAACCTTTTTATCTCATGGGGGTGGACTATCCTTGGGCAGGACTTTCTCGAAGGGGGATAGATGTGAGCGATAGCATACGTCAACAGTATTTTGCGGCGGCTAACCATGACGTTCCGCTCAATGCGTTCAAAGTGTTAATCGGTCATCATCCCAACGTTCTTTTTGATGGGTTTGCTGCAAAAATACCGCTAACTCTAGCTGGCCATACTCATGGTGGGCAGATAGTCATAGGGGGAAAAGCGTTGTTGCCTTCGAGCCATTATATGCGTGGGTTATACAGGCAAAACGGTGTTTATGGGTATGTAAGCAGCGGTGCAGGGCAGTGGTTCCCTTTCCGACTTGGTTGTCCGCCGGAGATTAGTGTGTTTACCTTAATGACCTGATTTCATAGTAGAAATATAGGTATGCTCCGTATGTCGTGCTCGAAGCGCGGAAAGAATAAATAATATTTTAACGATAATGAGTGTTGGATGGAAAAATATGATATGATGATATTAGGAGGCACGGTTGTTCGTACAGCTAAATAATGAAAAGAGGTAAAGACAATGAACATGCCGCCATTAACAGATCTGTTAAGCAAGGTTGATAATAGGTATACCCTTGTCACTTTAGTGGGAAAACGTGCGAGAGAGATATCGGCTGGTAGTGAAGTCTTAGTAGATTGTGAGTCATCGAAACCAGTTACCATAGCGATGGAGGAAATTGTTCAGGGGAAAATAACTTATCAACGGACAAAGGAAAGTATTAAATAGGTTTGTTCTAGTACCATTCCGTTCGTCCTTCGGGAAGCGAACGGTCTTTTTTTGCGTTTAAAAACCCTAACTAATTCCATGAGTATAGTTGGACTGTGTTTTACCGTGTTTTTCATTGAGGTTGGTTTGAACTGTCCATTGCAGCAGGCTTGACAGCGTGAGAAAGAGCAGGCTGTCAAGCCTGCTCTTTACCTAATTTAAGTTGTTGTTGGGGGAAAGATATTGAATGGAATTATTTAACAATCATAACCGGAATATCGGAATAAGTAACAAGTTGATGTGCCACGCTGCCTAACAGAAGCTGGCCAAAACCGCCTAAGCCGCGCGTGCCGGCAATAATCATGTCAGCTTTTTCTTGTCGCGCATAATTGATGATTTCTGAGGCCGGATTTCCATGCAATACTTTCGTATGTATCTCGATGTGCATCTCCTGGCAATACTTTTTCGCGGCTTCGACTTTTTCTGCATAGATTTTTTCAGCGTTCGTTTCCCAGGTACTATAATCCATATCCTCAGAAACTGCAACCGGTATAGTAGAAACGACGGATGTTAATAAAATTACCGCAGCTAAATCCTGAGCTAAACTTGCTGCCATTGTGAGCGCCTTTTCGCTGTCTGGTGATCCATCATACGCAACAAGGATTTTTTTGAAAGCCATCTTGAACCCTCCTCGTTTTTTTCTTTACATCAAAGGACAATATGTAACTTTCACTTTAAATATATAATATTCAGAAAATATAAGCAACATAATATCATTTCCAAGATCAATATTGCATTGCGTATGAAAACACCTTATGCCAGTAATTCTTTTACTTTGTCCACTATATTTTCAGCGGTGAACCCGTACTCTTTAAGCAAATCTTTAGCCGGGGCTGAAGCCCCAAAACTATTAATTGCCAGGATGCGGCCGCCAGGACCTACATATCGTTCCCAACCTTGCGGCGATCCCATTTCTATTGCTATTCGGAGTTTTACCTGTGGAGGAAGGATCGATTCCTGATAGTTTTTGTCCTGCGCCTCAAATAAATTCCACGAAGGGAAACTGATTACAGTAGTATCAATATGATCTCGTGCCAGTAACCTTTGCGCATCTATTGCCAGTGTCACCTCAGAGCCCGAAGCCATTAACAACACCTTGGGACGATCGGATTTCGCACTCGAAATAATATAAGCTCCCCGCCGCACCCCTTCTTCCGCCATTTCCTTTGTACCGGCAAGTGTCAATAAATCCTGCCGTGATAAAATCAAGGCAGTAGGAGTATGGGATGATTCTAGAGCTATTTTCCAAGCTGCTACCGTTTCGTTGCCGTCCGCTGGGCGGATCACATTGAAATTCGGTATCGCCCTCAGAGAGGCGAGTTGTTCAACCGGTTCATGAGTCGGACCATCCTCGCCGACTGCTATGCTGTCGTGGGTAAAAACGTAAGTGACTGGCAGCTTCATCAAGGAAGCTAAGCGCATCGCCGGCCGCAAATAATCGGAGAAAATAAAGAAAGTAGCTCCATAGACCTTTAAGCCCCCGTGCAAACACAAGCCGTTCAAAGCAGCGCCCATTGCAAATTCACGAACGCCAAACCAAATATTCCTGCCGCCATAGTTCACCGGCGAGAAATCGCCTGCATTTTTTATCAACGTTTTATTAGAGCTGGCTAAGTCTGCCGAACCACCAAAAAAGCCCGGAATATTTTTTGCAAGGATATTCATCACTTCGCTCGAGGCGGAACGTGAGGCAATTGGGACACCGGGCACATATGCCGGAAGCGGCCCATCCCATCCCAATGGCGTTTTTTCGCTTATTACCACATCCAGGGCTTGAGCAAGTTCTGGATATTTCCGCTGATAATTGATGAGTAATTCGTTCCACTGACTTTCTAGTTTTTCACCCTTCTGCCCGACTTCTTTGTCAAAGTAGTCATACACAATATCAGGAACATAGAAATCATCTTTGTAGGGCCATTGATAAAATTCCTTTGCGGCTTTTGCTTCTTCTTTTCCGAGCGGCGCCCCATGAGCGGCAGATGATCCCGCTTTGTTAGGGGCTCCATAACCAATCGTTGTTTTGACCTCAATCAACGTCGGCTGATTGGTATCCTCCCTGGCAAATGCCAAGGCCTTGTCGATTGCATCTACATCGTTGCCATTTTCAATACGGAGAACGTGCCAACCATAGGCCGCAAATCGTCCTTTGACATCTTCCGAAAACGTCATTTCCAGTTTCCCATCCAGGGAAATATCGTTCGAATCGTATAGAACAATCAGCCGGTTTAATTTAAGATGCCCAGCTAATGAAGCCGCTTCCGCCGCTACCCCTTCCATAAGATCGCCGTCACTGCAAAGACAATAGGTAAAATGATTAATAATCGGAAACTGTTCCTTGTTATATTGCGCTGCCAAATGCCGTTCGGCTATGGCCATGCCTACCGCCATAGCGAGACCTTGCCCCAGCGGCCCGGTTGTAGCTTCCACTCCCGGCGTATGTCCATATTCAGGGTGACCGGGTGTCTTGCTGTTCCATTGCCGAAAGTTTTTTAAATCTGCCAAAGAAAGATCATATCCTGACAGGTGAAGCAGACTATATAGCAACATAGAGCCGTGCCCTGCCGACAAAACGAAACGGTCCCTATTAAACCACTTGGGGTTTTTGGGGTTATGGCGCAAATATTTTGTCCAAAGTTTCAAGGCCATCGGCGCAGCGCCCATCGGCAATCCGGGGTGTCCCGAGTTCGCTTTTTCAACGGCATCAATAGATAATGTACGAACGGTGTTAATGGCAAGCTGTTCGATTTCTTTTATGTCCATCCCATATCAGCTCTCCTTTATTTATCATTTGCATCAAAGGATGAGTAACTTTTACCTTAAATATATAATATTCAGAAAATATAAACAAGTTCAGCAAAATCAAATAAATATTATTTAAATATTTCGCCTATTGCGGCTAGATATCAGCGATACATCCTTTTTTGACTCATGTTTTATGATACAATTAAGGTATATTGCATAAATATGTGTTGCGCGGGTACTTTCTCGTTCTGGTCATGCTAAGATTGCATGGCTTTTTTACAGAAATGCTGCCATTGCTCTCGGGAATCTAGGTGATTCCGCTTATATTTCCGATTTGGAGATTGCCAGGAATGACTCGGAGGAACTGGTGCGCGAATGCGCCGCATGGGTATTGGGTCGAATTGGCGGTAGGGTGGAAAAACAGATACTGGATATAAGCAGTAAAATTGAAACCTCCGATGCCGTAAAAAAGAAATTGAAGCGGTTCTGGAGGAAGTAAATTAACAAAAATCATTCATTGGAAGGTATTTCTAAAAAGGGTATGGAAGTATACTTAGAAAATCTAAAGACAGATAGGAGGATAAAAAAATGAGTGAAAGCAAAACACTGGATAACCTGATGGAGGCCTTTGCTGGAGAAGCACAAGCAAATAGAAAGTATCTGGCATATTCGAAAAAGGCGGAAAAAGATGGAAAACTCAACGCAGCTAAATTGTTTAAAGCGGCGTCTGATGCCGAAACCTTGCACGCCTTAAAACATTTTGAAGTAGCCGGTAAAGTTGGATCAACAATGGACAACCTGAAAGATGCAGTTTTAGGTGAAACCCACGAGTATAAAAACATGTACCCTGATTTTGTAAAGATTGCCGAGGAGGAAGGAAATAAAGCTGCAGTTCTATCCTTCATTTATGCCATGAAGGCGGAAGAGGTTCATGCCCGGCTTTATCAAGAAGCCTTGGAAAATGTAAACGATACGGAAGAAATTTTTTATTACTTATGTCCTGTCTGCGGCAATATAGAGAAAGCTCGTCTGGATAAGTGCAGCATCTGTGGTATTCCGGGAGATAAATTTATCAAATACTAATAGTGATCAAAGAACTGGCCAGCATGATGAATAATCTTTTTGGCTGGTTTTTTGTTGCAATTTTAAGAAACAGACGTGATACATTAGACTGTACAACACCCTTTGGGCTTTCAAATATCGCAGATCAACAACACAAATATGCCAGATTGCTTGACAAAAAAACAAAACTATTATAAAATAGAAAAATAACCATTAACAGCCGACGATGGTTAATGCTAATATCATATTTCGTCTTAGCCGTTTCAGGATACTCGAGGTTAAATGCGAGAGAAACAACTCGCTGACACTTAATTTAAGTATCTTAGAGGACGGTTTTTTTATTCTTAATGTCGCGTTCTCTGTTTTGCGGTAAAGTATAATTACTGGTGTGTGTGGAGAAACGATGAAAATCTTTCCGCGGGATGAAGGCGATTACTGACAATGGAGAGAGCAATTGGCAAATTGCTTGAACGCCGATTTTGGAAACGGATCCGGGAAAAGGTAGAAGGAGAAGTGATTTAAATGGGTATTTCTAATGAAGTGACGGTTTGCAAAATGCAGCCCGATGAAATTGAACGTCTTTTGGCGGCTCAGTATGGCAAAAAAATAGCGGCAGTAGATCCGGTCAAAATGGCAAAACGAAATCAGAGAATAGCAAAAACCAATTCAAAATGTAAATAATAGGAATTTTAAAGTCGTTCTGGGAATGAAAGACTTTCAATATTCTGCAGGAAACAGGATGTGAAGCAATACTGAGTTCTAAAGGAATGAAGAGAAGAAGCCGCTACTTGATTGTAAAAAATTATCATGCAATCAATGCAGCTGCGATTTCGGCTGATTAGAACTGGATTGACTTTAGATGGAATAAGTGTTGGTAATTGCGGCTGATAGTGTTGTGTAACGCTATGATTACCGATAACAGAAATACGGAGGAAGAAAAATGGAATGGCGTATTAAACAGCTAATAAAGAAGCTGAATTTTCTTGGGTATTGTTCTTTTGAGATTGAGAGTATTGTCAAGGATGCTATCGGAAACGAGAATATTCTTGATGTAAACAACACAGAAGAAGCTTCTTTGCTTGTTAGGCATCTCGAACACTACGAGCAGCTCGGTTCGTCCTATTTACTGACATACAGTAAATAGAAAAAATAGAGCACGGTAAATAAGCAGCGGAACATAAGAACGCGAAGTAAGCTGGTATCGCTAACATGCCGATACCAGCTTTTTTACAGGACTCTATCTTTAGCTTATTTATTCTGGCTGATGCCAGCAATATCGATTTCTCCCACCACAGGATTTGGATGATTAGGTGTAATGCACCATGTTCGCCGACACACGCCGAATATCCTCGTAGGTGGTTTTTTATTGTGAAAATCGGAGTTTGAACGTTTTTGCCAATTAAACAGTGGGAAAGGGATAACGAATATAATGGAATAATGGCGAACTGAACGACAAGCCGATGTGATGATGTTATTAGCGGGAAATAAAGATGAAAGGGGAATTTCGATGATCAATCCACCATTGGATTTACTATTGAAAAAAGTTGATTGTAAATACACCCTAGTGGCATTTGCCGCAAAAAGGGCTAAAGAGATTATGAACGAAAAGAGGGAGGGTATCGAAAGCCAGCCGCATAAACCAGTAACAATCGCCTTGGAAGAAATAGCCCAGGGCAAGATTGTTTATAGGCGGACTAAGGTCGGCATTAAATAAGAAGAGCTTCATTGCAGCCTCGTCATGCGATGAACCTTTTCGAAAAACTTCAATTCGGCGTAGTAGTATCGTATTTCTGTATATTTACATTATGGATAATCGATATTAAATAATATTTGTTGCTTTTTAAATGTTTATATAGTATACTAAAGTAGTCCAAAGATAAGGTTCAACGAAATAACATTTGTCCTTCTCAAACTGTATTCAAGTAAGGGAAGTCCCAATGAGTGTTCTCTTGTACCAAACATTTCTGGCGAATACATTTGAGGAGGCTATATATTATTATGGCACAAGACAAAACTTTAACTTGCCGCGATTGCGGTGCGGAATTCATTTTCTCTGCATCAGAACAGGATTTTTATGCAGAAAAAGGCTTCACCAATGAGCCTGGCCGTTGCTCTGAATGCAGAGCAGCGCGCAAACAACAAAACGGTGGTCGCAATGGTGGTTACCAACAGCGTGAAATGCATGACGCAGTTTGTGCATCTTGCGGCGTGACAACCCAAGTGCCTTTCCGTCCAAGTGGTGATCGTCCTGTATATTGCAGAGATTGTTTCCAAAGCGTCAGACGCTAAGTTGATAAAAAAATACTCCTGTCATTCATTATGACAGGAGTATTTTTTTATATGCTGGTTTTAAATTCATGCCAAGAATATAAACGTTCACTCAAGATATTTTTTGCCACCAGCCCACTTATCATCAAAATCCATTAAAAGGGCTCCGATCAGACGTTCCGCCGAAGCGCGGTTTGGAAAGATCCGGATCACTCGTTCGCGCCGACGAATTTCTTCATTGAGCCGCTCCACACTGTTAGTAGTTCGCAACCGCCGCCGATAATATTCCGGCAAAGCAAGCACGGCCAATGCGTCTTCTGCGCCTTTTTCCAGAATATCCATCGATTTCGGGGCCTTTTGGCTAAACTTCTCTAGTATTCCGGCCAACAGTTGATGGGCAATATCGATGTCTGGCGCATCTAGCATGGCTCGAACCTGACTATGGATTTCAGCCTGCTGGGATTTGGGTGCAACGTCCAAAATATTTCGTAGAAAATGGGTTTGACAACGCTGCCAAACTACTCCTTGGAACTGTCGGCGAATGGCGCAAACTAACCCGCTATGCTGATCAGAAACGATGAGATCCATGCCATGCAATCCGCGCTGCTTCAACGATTGAAACAACTCACTCCAACTGGCTTCTGACTCGCTGTCGCCCACTAGAAAACCAAGGATTTCCCGTTGCCCGTTTTCGTTGACGCCGGCAGCGAGAAGAACACCTCGCGGCCGAATACGTGCATTTTCGCGAACTTTGATGACCAAAGCATCCACAAGAACAAAGGGAAATTTCTGATCGCGCAAAGAACGCTGATTCCAAGCATGTACGATGGGATCTAAACGCTTACATAATTCAGATACGGTTGATTTCGAAAACGTGCTTCCACAAAGTTCTTCTGTTACTTCGCTGACCTTGCGGGTAGAAACACCTTGGATCACCATCTCCATCATCGCCAGTAAAAAAACTTGTTCGCTGCGTTGATAACGGGCAAATAGATCGGTGGAAAAACTACCGTCACGTAACCGGGGAACGCGTAATGTTAAGGTTCTAAAGCGTGTGCTTAACTGGTGTGGATACGATACATTTCGGTATCCTTTGCGGTCTTCGGTGCGCTCATACGGCGTCGCGGCTAGCTGATCAGCCGCCTGCGCCTGCAAAATCTGATTAAACACAGACTCTAGCAACGGTTTCATTCCAGAATCACCGGCTCCGCCGAGAAAAAGTTGGTGCAAAATGTCTGAATCTAAGGTAATCTGATAGTGGGTTATGTTTTGAACCCCTCCTGTAGAATGTTGTCTCGTCAACTCTATTCTACCAGTATTTGGGTCCAACATGACCTGCCTATTTTACACAATTATACGGACTTAACTAATTATTGCAAAATTCAAAATTATTTATCAAAACATGTGAAACAGTATTTTAATGTAGTATAATATGAATAGATAGTTTGAAATTATCTCATAACATAGAGATTGGCAAACTTGCCAAAAGGCAAGGACGCAAAGCCGTGGGTCTAAAAGCCGCGGAGAATGGGCTTAAGACTGCCAGGCCGCAACCGGATATCCGTTGTGTTCTGGCGGTTTTTTGTTTTCATTGAGCAGCAAAGGTTTACCATATGAAACTTCAATGAGAATATAGGAGGAGATTATTTTGGAAAATGCTTTGTCGGTCATTAAATTTGCTCTTAGCATGGAAAAAGAAGGGGAAGAGTTTTTTGCCAGAGCTGCGCAGCAAGTGAAAAATGAGGAAGCGAAACAAATGTTTTTGGAACTCTCACAATGGGAGAAGACGCATCAGGAATTTTTGCAAAAACACTATGATTCGATCGTGGCGAGTGGTAAATGGGATCAAAACCTGGACATCAGTTTATACAATAAAGAAAGTATGAAATGGAATACGTTTTATCGCCGCAGCAGCGGGCAAGGTCTTGAACCGGCCGGGATGCTCACTGAAGAAACTAGTGATATGACAGCTTTACGACTCGCTTTATTTATTGAAATTGATTTATACACTTTTTATCAAAATGCTGCAAAAAATACGTCTGATCCGGAAGGAAAGAAAATTTTTGAGATGCTGGCAGATTGGGAATTGTGTCATCGCAAGATTATTGAATCCCACTATGAAGAGACCAAACAAATTCTATGGAGCAACATGGGTTTTGCGCCGTTTTAACGGATAACGTATTTTGCTGGAGTTCTAATATGAACTCGGACTTAGACAGGCCGGATATAACGGTAACTTGAACCGGTTGCGGTTATATCCGGCAGTATGTGAAAAGAGGCGAATGGGCATGAAGAACAGGAAAGTTTTCATGATCCATGTGTTGCTATTTATACTGGTTGTTGCAATCGCCGGAAGTACCGCATACTCAGAACCGGATCCGGCAAAGAATACTATTATTATTCAGGATGCTTCCTTTCAGCCGGATGAGATAACGATTCAGAAAGGCGAAACAATCATCTGGATAAATAAAGATTCAGCAGGTCATACTGTGAGAGGAAGTTTTTTTTACAGCGGACTTTTGCGTGAAGGCCAATCCTTTCAACAAACTTTTAATGAAGCAGGAACGTTCGACTATTACTGCACTCTACATCCCAGTATGAACGGACGGGTGATTGTTCAATAAGTAACTTTGAAACTCCAAATAGGAAAGTTGACCTTGGGAGGTGATTATTAGCCGTTAAAACTATGGGTAGTGACCCAACAATAAAAGGAGGGTTATTTTGTGAACAGGAAAGTTTATTTTACGATTACTATTCTATTTATAGCTCTATTTTTTGTGGCGGGAACGAATATAGGGTCAGCTCAAATGAATTACACCGTCATGACTGCCCAATCGGCTGATTTTGGTAAATACCTTGTCGACGGACAAGGAAAAACTCTCTACTATTTTACAAAAGATATTTCAGGCAGCAGCACCTGTAAAGGCCAGTGCGCTTTGTTGTGGCCTGTGTTTTATGCTGAAAAAATAATGGTTTCCGAAGATTTGGATGCCTCTGAATTTGGTGTAATTACACGTGATGATGGAATGAAACAAACAACGTTTAGAGGTTGGCCGCTTTATTATTTCAGCAAAGATATGATGGTCGGCGATATCAAAGGTCAAGGCTTTAATGGTGTTTGGTTTATTATAAAAGTAAAAGAGTAAGACATAGAATGTCCATGGATAGGAAAAACAAATTTGTTTTTCCTATCCATGGACATTATTTTTCGGAAATATTGTAATTGAATACAAATAAAATCAGTTAGGGAGTGGGCATTTGAAAGAGTTGGCCAGCATAAAGTCGATAAGCACAGCGGTTCCTCTTTATATGGTTCAACAAAGCGACATCAAACAGTTTATTGCTCCAATATTTTGTTCTCATTTCAAAGATATTGACCGCTTGCTTCCTATCTTCGAAAACAGTTGTATAAAAACCAGATACCTATCTCAACCATTGGAGTGGGACGTTACTCCTCATTGCTTTTCAGAAGCTAATCAGATATTTGCAACAACTGTTCTGGATTTAATGGTGAAAGCATCACGTGAAGCCATGGAACGCGCTAATGTAATTCCAACCGACGTAGGAACCATAGTTTATGTTACTTCTACTGGTATAACAACACCAACGCTGGATACAAAGTTAATTCAAATATTGGATTTGCCGACGAATACAGTTCGTATACCGATTTGGGGACTCGGATGCGCAGGGGGAGGCGCTGGATTAGCACGATCCGCTCAATTGGCTGCTTGCTTGCCAAAGAAAAAAGTGGAGAGCAGGCGTTTGTCCGGTAAGCGTAATTTTCGTAGAATAACAACGTAAGAAGGTAATGATTGGCAGAGTGGGCCTGTATAGTGGTTGATGGAAATTTATAATAAGGAGTGTGTAAAATGATTAAAAAATCATTTCTCATGATCTTGGTTGTATGTTTTGTTATGAGCCCTGCAGTGATTGCTAATGCCGCTTATGGACATACTGAGAATCCATCAATGGAAATGCATATGAAGGATCCAACGGCAATGAGTAAGTCAGAAGTTGACTTAAGAGATGGGATGAGAAAACTTTGGTCGGATCATGTCATTTGGACGCGGCTGTTTATTGTTTCCTCTGTTGCTAATATGCCGGAAGCTGGATTGAATGCAGAACGGCTGCTTAAAAATCAGCAAGATATTGGCAATGCAATCAAACCGTATTATGGAGATGCTGCCGGCGAAAAACTGGCCGATCTGTTGAAAAACCATATTCTAATTGCAGCCAATATTGTTACTGCCGCTAAAAATGGCGACACGGAAACTGTCAGCAGTGAAGAAAGTAAATGGATTGCCAACGCCGATGAGATTGCTGTGTTCTTAAGTTCGGCAAATCCTAACTGGCCCAAAGCCGGACTGCAGGATATGCTGCACCAGCATCTGTCGTTAACAAAAAGCGAACTGCTCGCACGATTGAATCAAGATTATCCTAACGATATTGCAACGTTCGACCAAATATATACCCAGGCCTTAATGATGGCTGACACTCTATCTGAAGGAATTGTGAAGCAATTTCCGGCGAAATTTAAGATGAAATAAATAGATGCTCTGACTGGAGTTCTGAACTTTCCAATGCCTTTTGGACTAAAGTGGATGCGGCGGGTCAGTTTTCAAACAGGGTACGGCGTAATCTGTGCTCTGAGGCGTTGTAGCTTGGCAACAAGCACGACAATTTGGCGGGTTGTAACATATAAAGTGAATACTGCCGCATCGACATTGATTTCCCGAGAGGGACAACAGGGAGCCGAGCCGCGCTATCACGGGCGAAGGCAGAAGAAGGTATGGAGAACCCTAAAAGCAATACCGAAGAACCCTGCGGTGTATAGGTAGCGACACGCCCAAACAGTATCCAAAGGAACTGGAGAGAACCTACTTTGCACATCGAATAAACGGTGTTCGCCTATAAGTTTGAAATGACCCCAATAAGTTAGACAACATTATTTTTAGGCAGCTAACGAGGATTGAATCCTGTATTGAACAGGACTCGATCCTTTTAGTTTATTCTTGGTTCTATAGTTGTTGTAGTAAAATACATATTATTCCAGTTCTTTGATGAAATGTTCTGTGCTGTTGAATGTTTGTAGATAAAGTAATTCGGATTTCAAATGACCAACAAATTCTCCATGACAGAATTATCGTAACAGTTTCCTTGCCGGGACATGCTCATTTTTCCGATCATTAAAATCCTCATTTTTGTTTATTTATATGGGGTCTATTTATAGAGTATAATGGCATTACAAGGGATATTTTTATATGAGGTGGCTTTACATTGAACCCCAAATACGTGTATTTATTGGCAATAGCACATTTAGCCAACGATATTACGCCCGGAGTATTGCCGGCTGTGTTACCTTTTTTCGTTTCACGGTATGGCATGGATTATAGCTCGGTGGCGGGACTCATGTTTGCTTCTTGTTTTTTATCGTCAGTCGTACAGCCTGCGTTTGGATGGCTGGCAGACCAGAAATCCCGAAATTGGTATATGTCGTTAGGAATTTTGCTGTCTGGAGTCGCGATGGGAATGTCAGGTTTGTTTGAAGATTATTGGGCAATTTTCACTGTGATCACGCTAAGCGGCATCGGCAGCGCGATTTTCCATCCGGAAGCGGCGCGTATGGTTAATCGGGTTTCTGGTAGTACAAGAGGTACAGCATTAAGTATTTTCTCGGTCGGAGGGAATAGCGGATTTGCTATCGGTCCGGTTCTTGCGGTGTCCTCCATTACGATGTTTAGCATGAAGGGCACCATTGTATTATGTTTTATAGCAGTGATAACGGCAGCAATTTTGATGTTTTTTGTGCCCAAAATGAAAGCGGAAATTGCTAAGACATCGGTTTCTATCAATAATGGAGTTGAACAATCTATTGAAAAAAGGAAAGAAGACAGCAACAATTGGAACGCGTTTGCACATTTAACTTTATTGATTGTGTGCAATTCCATTGTCGTCTGCGGATTAAGAAGTTTTATTCCGCTTTATTGGACCGATGTTTTACGGCTGTCTGAGGCGGCAGCTGCTTCTGCATTAACGCTGCTTTTTACGCTGGGTGTAGTGACCACATTAATTGGGGGATTGATGGCGGATAAGTTTGGCTATTTAAAAATTATTCGGATGAGTTATGTACTATTGGCGCCAATGGTTGCGCTTTTATCTTGGACGACCAATGTAACAACCGGGTATTTACTAATGGTTCCGATCGGGTTTGCCATTTTTGCGCCATTTAGTTCGGTTGTGGTTTTGGGTCAAACTTATTTAGCCCGCAATGTTGGTTTTGCCTCCGGAGTTACGATGGGTCTTTCCTTTAGTGTTGGCGGAGTAGTAGTTCCGTTGATTGGCCGATTTGCCGACAATTATGGATTGGTGGCTACGATGGAACTCCTGACAGCTGTTGCAGTGCTTGCCGCGTTATTTTCCTTCTTTTTGCCAAAGCCGGAAGTCGCAATGAAATGAATCGGAATGAAGAAAAGACAACAATTCGAACCAATTGCCAACCCAAATACAGCCATGCAACTATTGTATTGATGCCAGACTCCTCCGTTTTTTGACTTTCATCTATAAACATATGTTCCCACAAGAAATCGTTGGGCTTGCAGGAATTTGTTTATCTAACAAAGTAATAATATTACAAATATTTAAATAACTGCACGTAACTTTAAAAAAAGATGACCTTTTGGCGCCTTTGTTTCAAGCAAATTATCCGAAAGAAGCGCAATCAACCGAAAAAATTCACCGGATTTTCGCTGACAATAATTTGTAGGATAGAGAGGAGCGACTAAAATGAATAAAATTTTAGTGGCCGGCGGTACCGGTTTTGTGGGAAAAGCTTTAGTAAGCCATCTTCGGGCCAATGGATACGATCCAATCACCTTAAGCCGCAGCGGGATCATGTTGCCGGATAAAGTTATTCGCCTCGACAGCGAAGGCTTAGTTCCGGCCGAGGTGCTGTCAGACTGTTATGGTATTGTAAACCTGGCCGGCGAAAATATTGCCCAGCGGTGGACATCTTCTGTTAAGACCGGAATTTTGTCCAGCCGCATAGAAACGACAAACCGGATCACCGCTGCCCTGCGGCGGAACCGTCAAGCCGGGTTGCCGCTGCCGTCTGTTCTGGTAAATGCTTCTGCCGTAGGTTACTATGGGGTTCGAACGCTAGGGATACAAACAGAAGAAAGTCCTTCCGGAGAAGGCTTTTTGGCGTCTGTCTGCCGCCAATGGGAACAGGCTGCTGCCGCCGCAGTGGAAGATGGCGTGCGGGTCGTAGTATTTCGATTTGGTCTTGTTCTGGGACACGGCGGAGGAATTCTAGCTGAGATTGAAAAACCCTTCCAATTTAGAGTTGGAGGAGTCATTGGCAGTGGTGAACAGCATATGTCCTGGGTACATAATAAAGATCTGGTTCGTGCGATTCAACTGGCTCTGGATCGGGTAGAAATGCAAGGGGCATATAACCTCACCAGCCCTCATCCGGTTTCCATGGCGGAATTTACACGTTGTGTCGGTAAAGAACTGGGGCGACGCAGTTGGACAAAAGTTCCGGCGTTTATAGCCAAAATCATTTTTGGCGAAATGGCCGAAGAACTTTTGTTGGCTGATCAGCAAGTTGCGCCCAAACGACTTCTTGAACAAGGCTTCACTTTTAGTTTTCCTGAAATTTCCGCCGCTGTAGCCGATATATACAAAAGCGCTTCGACACCGCATTAACATGTGCCAACTCAAACACCCTTAACTTTTGCACTAACGGAGAAGGTACCAGTTTATGATTGTGACAGAATGAAAGGCAAACGATTGAATCCTGAATTTAAAAAGGATATAGCAAAACTTTACACATAAAAGGGGGTAAAACAATGTTTGATCCTGAAATTGTCGAAATATTAAAAAACAACGTGTTTTTTTTAGGCACGGCGCAGGAGAATGTCCCTAGAGTCCGGCCAATGCGCCCGTTCGTGGACGAAACGGGGAATATTTGGCTGATAAGCTACAAAAATACTGAAAAAACCAAAGAAATAGCACTTAACAATAAAGTCGAACTGTGTACTGTGGATGATCATAATAATGTGCTGCGTCTGCAAGGGTGGCTGCAACAAGAAAAGGATGTTGACGCAGAAGAATTGCAGAAGGCGCGCCGGCAAATTGTCGAACAGTTATCAGGCGTCAAAGAATTTTTCAAGGAAGCCGGAGATCCTAATATGACAGTATATAAACTGATTGTCGATCAAGTTATATTTCGTAGTTTGGACAACGCGGTTGAAACAGAACTTCATTTCAGGCGGTGAGGAAGCCGATTTCGAATAATATTACAGTTGTGACGGAGGCGTAGATGTATGAAAAGCGTTTCAAAGTTTATTGTCTGCCTCATAACCTGCTTTGCAGCCGGAGGGATCGGAGGATTATTTACAAAGATCTCGGTAAGCGGCTGGTACGCCCAACTCATAAAGCCTGAGTTTTCTCCGCCTAATTGGGTGTTTGCCCCG
>JAGFXW010000156.1 GCA_017861495.1 Bacillota bacterium | reverse complement strand
GCAATCACCGGGCCAGGTTTGCTGCCGTTTAGACGGGCCACAACCCCTGTAGAGGCAACTCTTTCATAACTAAGTTCGCTCAAGCCTTTAATCTGTTCAATAATATACTCAGTCGTTTTAAATTCTTCAAAAGACGGCTCCGGATACTGGTGAAAATGGCGCCGCCACTCTGTTACCTTCGGTATTATTGCGTCCACGCTTTGTTTAAATATATCCATCCTTTTGCACCTCAAGATTAGTAAATCGACGTGTCACCGACTGCTGCTTTTTTCTTAATTTGCCACTTTCAGCTTGGAAAAAGCTCGTTGTTCGTATTGCGGCACTTCCGCTTTTGAACAATAAATCCAATGCCGCGGGGCAACTTCAAACATTCCGACTTCCGTCCCGGCAGGATATTTATGCGTTGACGTGTCATAATCCATCCGTCTGCGCTGTTTTTCCTTGTGCAAATCCGTCAACGGCGATGCAGAAAGCAACGAAACCGTATAGGGATGCAATGGACGAGCGTAGAGTTCGTCCGACGGAGCCATTTCCAGAATCTTGCCGTCTTTCATAACGGCGATACGGTCGCTGATGTATTTTACCATAGCCAAGTCATGAGCGATGAATAGATAGGTCATTTTTCTTTCCTGGCGAAGCTTAATAAGCAAATTGACAATCTGCGCCTGAATGGAAACATCCAGGGCCGACAAGCATTCATCAGCAATAATAAAATCAGGCTTAACGCACAATGCTCTTGCAATACCGATACGCTGACACTGACCGCCGGAAAATTCCGTCGGATAGCGGTTGGCATAGCAGCGGTGAATCCCCACAATATCCAGCAGTTCATTCACCTTCCTGGTGACCTCTTCATCCGTTTTGCAGATGCCATGCAAGCGCAATGCATCGCCAATAATATTCTTTACCGGAATACGCGGATTCAATGAGGCGAAAGGATCCTGAAAGATCATCTGCATAGACTTACGAAAATCCATAACCGCATTTTTTCCGCTCAATTTGCTGATATCCTGTCCTTTATAGGTTACAGTTCCAGCTGTAATCGATTCCAGCTTGATAATCGATCGGCCGGTCGTGGATTTACCGCTTCCCGATTCCCCGACCAAGCCCAAGGTTTCTCCCTTAAAAATATCGAACGAAATGTCGTCTATGGCTCGTACTTCGTTCTTTTTGCCAGGATTATATATTTTTTGCAAATTGCGCACTTTTAGGATTACTTCCCTATCCTCCTGCACAAGCACAGACTTCGTCATAAACGTTCACCCCCTCGACTTTATTATACAAAGACTTAAACGTATCATAGCGCCGCAAAATTTCCGCCGGCGGAGTAACTTTGGGAGCCGCTGGATGCAACAGCCAGGTGGCTGCGTAATGCGAATCGCTCACTTTAAAAAATGGTGGTTTTTCTTCAAAATCAATCGCTAGAGCATAAGCATTTCTTGGCGCAAAAGCGTCCCCTGCCGGCATGTTCAGCAAATTGGGCGGAGCTCCTGGAATACTATACAACACCGCATCCTTGGTATCGACGGAGGGCATGGAGCAAATCAAACCCCATGTATACGGATGTTGAGGATAGTAGAAGACTTCTTCCGCCGTACCAATTTCCACAATTCTGCCCGCATACATAACGGCAACCCTGTCGGCTACATGCGCCACAACTCCTAAATCATGCGTGATAAAAATAACGGACATATTTAACTTTTGTTTCAGTTCGTCAATCAGATCCAAAATCTGGGCTTGAATGGTTACGTCTAGAGCCGTGGTCGGTTCGTCAGCGATCAGAATGTCGGGCTTGCAAGCCAGCGCGAGCGCAATCATGACCCGTTGCCGCATCCCGCCGGAAAATTGATGCGGATAGCATTTGCTGCTTTCCTCCGGGTTTCGTATGCCAACAAGATTGATAAGATTGATGGCTTCCTGCATGGCATCCGCTCGGGACATTTTCTGATGGGTTTCGATCGATTCTGCAATTTGCTTACCGACAGTCATCGTCGGATTCAGAGAGGTCATTGGGTCCTGAAAAATCATGGCTATCTTCTTGCCCCGGATCTTTTCCATCTCCTTTTCCGGCAATTCGAGCAAATTTCGGCCTTGATAAAGAACCTCGCCTTGCTCATACCGCGTATTGCCTTTCGGCAATACGCGGTTGATCGCTTTTACGGATACAGATTTACCCGATCCTGATTCTCCCACAATGGCAAGTGTCTCACCCTTTATCAAGTCGAAAGTTACCCCCTGAACGGCTGAAACCTTGCCATCCAAAGTCTGAAACGAAATTGTTAAATCTTTGACACTCAAAATCGTTTCTTTCATAATACGATTACCTCCTGAATCTTCTTCGGCGCTGACATTACTTACCGTCAAAACTCCATTCGTGAAGATTGGATAAGGAGCCATCCCAGAAATCTTTGGTACCACCCTTGAGATTCTTGCTTTGACCGATAATATAGTCCGGCGAATACAAGCAGGTAATGAACTGCTGCTCTTTCATGTATTTTTGAATTTCACTATAGGCAATTTTACGTTGCGCCGCCGAGGTCATGGCTGCTGCGTCAAGCATCATTTTTGTCAGCTTGGGATCGTCCGTGTGGGCATAGTTGTTGCTGCCGCCGGGAACAAAGTACGAGCTGTAATCCGGGTCTACCGTTAGGCCATAACCGATCAAAATCATTTGATACTCGCCTTTTCTAGCTTTAGCCAGTAGTGTCGGGAAATCCATTTTTTGTTGTTTGACATTCAGGCCGATCGCTTTCAAATCCTGTTGGATCAAATCGGCAGATTGTTCACGCAGTACGTTGCCGATGGGAACAGCCAATACGATCTCTTTGGATGTATCAAAACCTGATTCCGCCAGCAACTTTTTCGCAGTCTCCGGATCATAAGGCACCGGCGTTACGTTTGCGTCATACACATCGCTGGCAGGAGTATAGATCGTCGGCACAAGCTGGGCAGTGCCTTTAAAAAGTTGATCGACGATTTGTTTGCGATTGATCGCCATGGTAACGGCCTGACGGAATTTCGTATTATATTCCGGTAGACTGTTGTTGACATCCAAGTACTGTCCCTGCAAAGCAGGCACCGTTTTTATGACAAGCTTGTCATCTTTTTTCAGCATATCCAAATCTTTGATCGGCAGGATCCCGATACCGCCGCCGGCAACCATTTGAATGCTACCGGACTTCAATTCCGTAACCAGATTGGTCCCATTCATAACACGGATGAAAATTTTCTTCAACTTGGGAACACCTTGATAGTAGTCGGCGTTTGCCACATATTCAACATGATCATTGGTTTTGTAGGTCACAAATTTGAACGGTCCACTGGTAACGCTAGGCTTGGTCGCCGCTTCGGAACTGGTAATGGCAGCCGGTTCTATTTTTTCAAACACATGCTTGGGTGCAATGAAGACTTCAAACCCCAGGAAGCTCTTCAAATAGTTCGGATCGACCGCTGTTTTGGTCTTCAGGGTCAACGTGCGGTCATCCACAACCTTTACCCCGGCAATCTCTTTTGTTCCTTCCGGTAGTATCCCTTCATCATTAACGCCTACCAGCATTTTAATATAGGATCTTTTAGAGGTTTCCACTTTGGGATTGGCGATCGTATTCAGGGTAAACGCCACATCGTGGGCTGTAACGGGCTTGCCGTCCGTCCATTTTGCTTTCGGGTTAATTTTTATCGTAAAGGTTTGATTGTCAGTGCTATCAAAGCTTTCCGCCAACGCCGGAGTGAACTTGTTCGGTTCAGGCATACCGACCAGCGTGTCGTACATGAAGCGAATGGCATATTTTCCGGCGATGCCAGGATTCAAAAACGGGTTAAAAAATTCCGGCGCATTCGCCATGCCGATATACAATGTATCGGATCCGGCCTTTGTCGTTTCTACCTTTTTGCCTTTACCGCCGCAACCGCTTACCAATGCCAGCGCCAATACCAGGACAACGGCTAGAACCATCAGTCTTTTCGTTCGCATCCCGTGTAGTAAATTCATTTGCATAAACCCTCTTTCTTTATTTATATCTTTTTATTTTTCATGGGTTGCCATTATTTTGCGTCGCCGCCAACAGCTTCATTGAGCCCATCGCCCAAGAAATTGATTGTCAGCACCGCAATTAAAATGGCAATACCGGGCGGAATCCAACGCCAAGGTTCTTCCGATAACGTCGTAAGCGATTGCGCACTCGCCAGCATATTGCCCCAGCTGGCAGTAGGCGGTTGAACGCCCAGACCGAGAAAGCTCAACGAGGCTTCCATCAAAATGGCAGAAGCGATACCGAATGTCGCGTTGACAAAAATGGGCGACAAAACATTGGGTAAAATATGCCGAAACACAATCCGATACGGGGAATATCCCGTGACTATCGCGGAGGCGATATAATCCATTGACTTAACTTTTAAAACTTCGCCACGGACCAACCGACAAATCGGCGGCCATCCCATGAAACCCATCACCAGCATAACCGTCATCATATTGGGACCAATCAGGCTTACGATAACCATGATAATCATGAAATGCGGATACGCCATAAATACTTCTGTGATACGCATAACAACGCTATCCGCCACACCGCCAAAATAACCGGACAACAACCCCAGTGCGATTCCGATCGAGGCGTATATCAATACGGAGCCAATACCGACAATCAACGATACCTGCGAACCGAAAATCAGCCGACTTAACACATCGCGCCCTACATCGTCAGTACCCAAAAGATGAGTCGCCGATGGCGCCGCCGCAAATGTTCCCACGGTCGTATTCGGATCAAACGGCGAAATGACCGGGGCCATTATAGCAATCAGTATAATGCCGATAAATATAATCATACCGGCTAATGCGAATTTGTTTCTGCAAAACCGCCGCCAAGTTATTTTGCCCCAGGACTCAACCACTTCTTCTGTAGTTTCTTGCTCAGGGGAACCAATTCCGCCACAAAGCGCCCCTGCCATCAATTCGCCCAATGCGCCGTTACTACTTGCCAGCACAAATTTATCCGTATTCATACCAACGCACCTCATTTCTCATAACGTATACGGGGATCGATAACCGCATATAATACGTCTACCAACAAATTCGTCACCAATACGGCGATTGCGGACAAAATAACGATGGACATCAAAATCGGATAGTCGCGGGAATGAATGGATGCTACCGTCAGGGACCCTATCCCGGGCCACTGAAAAATTTGTTCCGTAATCACAGCCCCGCCGATGATTTTGGGTAAATCCGTTCCGATTACCGTAACAATCGGAATCAACGAATTGCGAAATACGTGAAACAGTAAGATCTGCATCCCCGACAATCCTTTGGAAACAGCCGTGCGAATATAGTTTTGTTCCAGAACATCCAAAACGCTAGCTCTTACATAACGAATCATATTCGCAGAAAACTGAGAAGCCATTACGGTTACGGGTAACACCAAGTGCATAATTTGACTTCCAAAATCATCTTCTTGTCCCAATACCGCCATTCCGCCTGTCGGGAAAATATCAAGTTGCACACCCAATACATAGATGAGCGCCAAACCTAAAAAGAATGGTGGAAAGGATACATTAAAAAATGTCCAGCCAACAATAAAACGATCCAAAAACGAATTTTTGTGCAGCGCCGATACGATCCCCAGCGGAATAGCCGAAAGATAAGCCACAATTAGGCTTACGCTCATCAAAATCAACGTTGGGTTTAGTCGCTGCAGAATAATTTCTCCTACCGGTTGGCGATTGGTAAATGAAAACCCAAAATTCCCGCCGACAAAATTTTTAATCCATTCATAATACTGAATCACCCATGGCTTATCCAACCCCAATGCTATTCTGGTTGCTTCAATCTGGCCCTTGGTCATATCCGGTGAAATGTACATATCGGCAGGATCGCCAGGCGTTAAGTGTACAAGGATGAATGCACCTACCGAAATAAGAAGAAGAACCGGTATCGAAATAAGCAAACGTTTTAAAACATAGCCACCCACTTACTGTCCCTCCTCTTGCAAAACTAAAAACG
>JAGFXW010000025.1 GCA_017861495.1 Bacillota bacterium | reverse complement strand
AGGGCACAGGGACCCCGCCCTCTTAGGTCGGGGATCAACAGGCTATAACACTCGAACTAAGTTCGCTCTAAGGGTTCGGCGGGGGCAATAACCCCCTCCAAACCTAAGGCTCACTTATATTCACCTGAAGTAAATGTATATTTATGTTATAATACGAATCGAACAATGCAAAAGGTGGGTGAATCTATGCAAATTTCTTCAATTCCCGGCTTAATCGCCGACGAACTTCACGTAAAAACGACCCAGGTCGAAGCAACGATCCAATTATTAGATCAGGACAACACCGTTCCCTTCATTGCCCGCTACCGCAAAGAAGCGACCGGTGAATTAGATGAAGAACAAATTCGGACCATTATGGAGCGACTGCAGTATTTGCGCAACCTTACCAAACGACAGCAAGAAATTATGGACAGTATCGAAGAACAAGGCAAATTGACGCCGGAGCTGGCTACAGCCATTCAACAAACCGTCAAATTGCAAGAACTGGAAGACCTGTACTTACCTTTCCGGCCGAAACGGCGCACCCGGGCGCAAATCGCTCGTGAAAAAGGTCTGGAACCATTGGCCGAAACCATTTTGGCGCAAAAATTAGCCAATGTGGATCCATTAACGGTAAGCGAACCATTCGTCTCCGAAGAAAAAGGGGTCGCTTCAACGCAGGATGCACTGAACGGCGCTCTGGATATTATTGCCGAGAACATCAGCGAGCACGCTGAAGTACGGGCTTTATTGCGGCGGCAGCTTTGGCAGAACGCCGAAATTACCACGGAACTGGCTGTAAGCGAAGCGGAAGGCAAAGAATTTATTACCTACAAAGAATATCATGAGCCGGTCAAACGGATTCCTTCCCATCGGATTTTAGCCATTAACCGTGGTGAAAAAAAAGACGTTCTCAAGGTGCATATTCAAACACCGCATGAAGCAAATATCGATAGTATTGCCCGCAAAATTATTACTGCTTCTTCCGCGTTTACCGAATGTTTAAAAGAATGTATCAACGACAGTTACAAGCGCTTGTTGCTGCCGGCATTGGAACGGGAAATCCGGTCATTGTTGACCGAAAACGCGGAAAAGCAAGCGATCCGTGTTTTTGGCCTCAACCTTCGCCAGCTCCTGCTCCTTCCTCCCTTGGCCAACCATACCGTCATGGGCCTGGATCCCGGACTGCGGACCGGTTGCAAAATGGCGGTAGTCAATGCGACCGGCGCAGTTTTGGAAACCGCAACATTGTATCTGACCGCCAGTGATGCTCAACGGGAAAAAGCGGAAAAAGCAATCTTGCAGGCAATTCGAAATCATTCCGTCAGCCTGATCTCTATCGGAAACGGCACAGGTTCCTATGAAACAGAAGAAATAATCGCCCGTCTAATCCACGATAACGACCTGCCGGTTCATTATCTCATTACCAATGAAGCAGGCGCTTCCGTATATTCTGCCTCCAAACTGGCGAAAGACGAGCTGCCTGATCTGGATGTCACCTTGCGCGGCGCGGTATCGATCGCCCGTCGGGTCCAGGATCCGTTATCCGAGTTGGTAAAAATCGATCCAAAATCGGTTGGCGTAGGACAATACCAGCATGATGTCAACCAGAAAGAACTGGCTGCCACACTCGACACCGTCGTTGAATCCTGCGTGAACCACGTAGGGGTAGATTTGAACACCGCTTCACCAGCCTTGCTCACCCACGTCGCAGGGATCAATTCAACCGTAGCCAAAAACATTGTCAGCTACCGGAATGCCAACGGCAGTTTTGCAAGCCGTAAAGAACTGTTAAAAGTAGCCCGTCTCGGGCAGGCAGCCTTTACGCAATGCGCGGGCTTCCTCCGCCTGCGCGACCATAAAAATCCATTAGACAACACGCCGGTCCATCCCGAATCGTATGCTTTGGCGGAAAAAATCCTCGCTCATCTTCATTTTTCTCTTTCCGACCTTCGCGACCGGGACCGGTTGAAAGCCCTGCAAGCCGCCGTGCAGAATATCGATTCCGCAACGCTGGCTAAAGAACTCGAAGCCGGAGAACCGACGGTGCGCGATATCTTGGCGGCACTGGTCAAACCCGGACGGGACCCCCGCGAGGATATGCCGGCGCCGTTGACCCGAAAAAACATTGTGAAATTATCCGATTTATCGCCGGGCGCCATTATGCGCGGTACCGTTCACAATGTTACTGATTTTGGTGTATTCGTAGACATCGGCATTAAGACCAATGGCCTCATCCACCGTTCGGAATTAAGCTATAAACCGTTCCGCCACCCGCTTGACATCGTATCCGTCGGTGACATCGTCGATTGCATGGTTTTGCATGTCGATGAAGACCGCGGACGAATTGGTCTGAGCCTAAAACAGGCGCAAAAGGCAAAATAATGAAAACCCGGCCAATGGCCGGGTTTTCATTATGCAAGTAAAATGGACTATGGGGACTGGTTACCCAGTCCCGTCTTACGTTTTTAGGGACAAGGAACCTGTCCCCTTGTCCCTAAACTAACCTTTCATAACAGTAAACGGCGGCTCGGCATACATCGCCTTACAGATCGTATCTGCCTGAACATCAGCAGCGGCAACAATTTCCCGCAGTCTCTTCTCCAATGAAGCAGCTATGACAGGATCTTTCAGCCCTGGCAGATTAATGGCGGTATTCAATAACGCGCTCCGGACGGCAGCATGGCTGGCCAGAGTGGATACCAGCAAGTCACTGGCGGCATGCGGATTGATCTTTCCGACCAGCGTTCCGGCAATCTGTAACGTTTGCAGGCCTAGTCCGGCCAGCTCCAACGGTACCTCGGAGGCTTTGATCGTAGCTTCTTGGATAGCCTGGCTGCGCGCTTTTTTTTCTTCCTCTGTCGCCTTGGGAAGGGCAAACGTTGCCATCAATTCATTAAAGGCAGTGGCATCGGCATCAATCATGGCCTGCACTTTTATATGTAACTCCGCCAACTCTTTTTGTTTCTGCAGCAAAAACTCTGCTTGATCAGCAAAATCGGGTCGTCCAATTGTCAGATTCAAAACCATCTCGGACAAACTAACTCCTAATAATCCCGAAACAGCAGCTGCGCTGCCGCCACCCGGAGCCGGTTCGCGAGACGCCAGGCGAGTGGCAAACTCTTGAATACTGGTTGCTGCTAACAAACGAATCCCTCCTTTGATACTAAATATCTTCTTCTCCCATTTTATCAGATTTATTCTGCGATTACACACAAAAAGCGAATAATTCCGAGCCATTCTTTCGTCTTGCAAGTTTTACAGCAATCGATAAAACTGTGCCGGCAGGAGTTTACTGATTAAACTCGAAGTAATTACCATCTATATTAGTAGATGGGAGTAATTTATGGAAAAAAACTTATTATTTGCCTTAGATATCGGGACTCGGAATGTTGTCGGCCTGGTTGGCAAACGAGTCGGCGATTTGATTGATATTCTGGCCGTTCACCGGCAAGAACATAATACCCGTTCCATGCTGGACGGTCAAATCCATGATGTTCCTGAGGTTGCAAAAATCATTGCCGCGGTGAAAACGCATTTGGAAGCTTCCGTCGGCCCCTTGAAGAAAGTATCGGTTGCGGCAGCCGGTCGGGCATTATTTACCATCCAGACAACGGCCGAGATTGAAATTTTGCCCAGTAAATTGCTGACCGTCGATGATGAAAGAACACTGGAACTGTCTGCCATTCAAAATGCCCAGCGGCAATTGGCCGCGACAAAGTCGCTGGCGGATCCCGGCAGTTATTATTGCGTTGGTTATAGTATCGTAAATTTTTCGCTCGATAAAACACCGTTAAAAACCTTGGAAGGACAACGCGGCAGAATAGCGGGCATCGAATTGATTGCCACTTTTCTACCCCGGCAAGTCATTGATTCGCTCCAATCCGCCTTAGAGTCAATCGGTCTGGAAATGTCAACTCTGACGCTGGAACCGATTGCGGCAATCAGTGTATTGATCCCTTCTTCCATGCGCCATTTAAATCTAACCCTTGTCGATATCGGCGCCGGGACCTCCGACGTAGCCATCACCCGCGCCGGATCGGTTGTCGGTTACGGGATGGTGCCTTGCGCCGGTGATGAAATCACCGAAGCAATCTCCACGAATTTTCTCTTGGATTTCAACATGGCGGAAACGGTAAAACGACGTCTAGGCGACAGCAAGGCGCGAAAAATTCCGTACACGGACGTCCTTGGCGTAAAACACAAGGCTTCTTCCCAAGACATTATCGATAGTATTACCCCGGCGGTAAAAGAGCTGGCCCAGACGATTGCCAACCAAATCCTGACCCTGAATGTCACGCCGCCGCAAGCGGTTTTGCTCGTTGGCGGCGGATCATTGACGCCGTTGTTGCCCCAGTTGCTGGCCGAAGCGTTAGGTATTCCCCCGGCGCGTGTAGGAATCCGAATGCCGGATCAAAGCGCCGGAATGGTCACGCTCCCGAAGGAGTTATGCGTTCCGGACGCCGTAACCCCGCTCGGCATTTTAAAATTGGCTGATAGCCGCGCCTTGACCTTTGTCAAGGTAACCGTCAACGACCAATTGCTCCGGCTGTTTAACCTCGGCGCCCTTACCATCGGCGATGCCCTGCTAACGGCCGGGATTGATGTCCGAAGCCTGCATGGCCGTCCCGGGTTAGGAATTACCGTAAGCATTAACGGCCAAACAAATTTCATTCCCGGCGGCAACCCGGAACCGGGAAGTATTCTGAAAAACGGGATTCCCGCTAAACTCACCGATCTTTTGCAAGAACAAGATACCATTCAAGTGACCCGGGGTGCGAACGGAACAACGCCGCAGCCTCCTTTATCGGCTGTTGCCAAAATTCCCTCCCCTTACAGCGTCCTGATTAATGGCCAAACATACGCCGTTCCGCCGCAGATCACCAATAACGGTTCGGCAATCTCCGCCGATACCCCGCTGCAAGACCGTGACCGGATCATGATCCACCTGCCTGTAACCCTTCAGGACGTTATGCAATCGCTTGGTCTTTCACCGGCGCTGACACGGTATTCCTACACGGTGAATGGTCAACCCCGGCTGTATAGTGTGGCGTCCCAATTCACGGTAAACGATTTATCGGCTAATCCCGCCACCATACTGCACGACAAGGATAATGTGACGATTATCCCCCCTGCCTTGCCAACAATCTCTTCAGTGTTGGGGATTGCAGAAAAGGGTATCGAGTCCATCACCATCCTATTCAATGATGCGGAAATCCAAATACCGGTTCAACGTTACACCATCTCAGCAAATAAACAGCCGGCAAAACTGACTGATGAGGCGTCTGACGGAACAGCAATCGAATATAGTTGCCATGACCAAAGCAATCCGACCATCGGCGAAGTTTTGTTAGCGGTTGATTTTGATCCCCGCCAGTTATACGGCACCAAACAAATAACCATCTTGCACAATGGCCAACCTGCTGATTTTACGACTCCGATCAAAAGCCGGGATTCGATTCAAATCTTCTTTTCCGCGGACCCGTCAACCCCAGAATGAAACCCTGCATAACCAAGAGACCGGACACATCACTTGTTTGAAGTGATGTGTCCGGTCTCTTTTACGATTGTTCAAATTGATCCTTCACCTAATGTTTGTAATTCTTCCAGATCAAGAACGGTAATCCGGTGGCCGTCAATCTCAATGATCTGTTCCTTTTTTAACGCGCTGAGAACGCGGGTTACCGTTTCCCGTGTTGTTCCCACCAAGGCTGCCAAATCCTGGCGGGAGAAATCCAAACTGATAGCGACGCCTCCCTGCGGATGTTTTATCCCTTGCTGTTCAATCAATTTTAAAAGAACCGCAGCGGTACGGGTTTTTACATCGCTAAGCGCCAAATTTTTGATTTTGCCCTGCGCAAACAGCAGCCGCTGGCTGAGTTCACGGATCAATTGCAAAGCCAATGCGTTATTCTGCATGACCAATTTTTCTAGTTCCGAGTTGCGGATGACACCAATGCAGGAGTCTTCCACAGCAACAGCCGTAGCCGGATAGGGCGCCGTGTTGAATAACAATACTTCCGCAAACAATTCACCCGGTCCCAGCATATTAATAATATGTTCGCGGCCGTCATCGCTTGTTTTGACAATCTTCACCCGGCCTGTTTGTACATAATGAAAGCCAGCGCCCGGGTCGCCTTCCAGAAAAATGGTTGTTCCCTTGCGATACAGGCGCTCTGCTGTCTTGGCATGAATTTCCGCCAACTGCGCATCGGTAAGTTCTGCAAATATCGGGATATTCCGTAAATATTGAATTTCAGGATCGTTCGATTTCGCCATGAACTATACTCTCCTTATTGTCGCCGAGTACGCCGATTTTTTCTTACCGCTGCGTTAATTTTTGAAATGCAACGCTGCTGGCGGCAATTGTCGCTTCGATATCTGCGGCGGTATGAGCGATCGACATAAATCCGGTTTCAAACTGGGACGGGGCCAAATAAATGCCTTGTTCCAGCATGAAGTGAAAATAGCGGTTAAACAGATCAACATCCGACAGTTTCGCCGTTTCATAGTCCACCACTTCCTGTTCAGAAAAGAACGTGCAAAACATGGTCCCAATAGTATGGAACTGAAAATGAAAGCCAAATTTTTCGGCCGCAGCCCGTATGCCATCACACAGCCGCTGGGTCAATGCCGTCATGCGCCCGTAAAGGCCGGGATCCGCTGCCAAAATATTCAACGTAGTAATTCCCGCCACCATCGCCAACGGATTGCCGCTTAGCGTACCCGCTTGATAAACCGGCCCGGCCGGCGATACCTGTTCCATGATCTCCCTGCGGCCGCCATAGGCGCCTACCGGCAAACCGCCGCCAATTACCTTACCCAGACAAGTCAGATCCGGGCAAATGCCGTATACTGATTGAGCCCCGCCAAAGGCCGCCCGGAAGCCGGACATGACTTCGTCAAAAATTAACAACGCACCATAATCGGCCGTGATTTTGCGGACCTGCTCCAAATAGCCCGGTTTGGGCAACACCAGCCCCATATTTCCCGGGACCGGTTCCATAATAACGGCGGCAATGTCCTCGCCCTGCCGGGCAAATACTTCCGCCAACGTTTCCGCATCGTTGTAAGGAACCGTGATCGTTCCTGCAGCAACACTTGCAGGCACCCCCGGGCTATCCGGCGTACCGAACGTCAACGCTCCGGATCCAGCTTTAACCAGTAAGCTGTCGTGATGGCCGTGATAGCAGCCGGCGAATTTGATCACCTTGCTTCTGCCAGTATAGGCCCGCGCCAGCCGCAAAACACTCATCGTTGCCTCTGTGCCGGAATTCACCATACGAACCATCTCAATAGATGGGACAATCTGCGTAATCTTGCGGGCCAATTCAGTCTCCCACAGAGTCGGCGCACCATAACTCGTTCCCCGCACCGCCGCTTCCTGCAAAGCATGAACGACAGCGGGATGGGCATGGCCTAGAATCATCGGCCCCCACGAACCAACATAATCAATGTAGCTATTGCCATCGATATCGGTTAGACGGCTGCCCGACCCGTTGGCAATAAACGGCGGCGTCCCACCCACGCCGCGAAAAGACCGTACGGGGCTGTTCACTCCGCCGGGAATATATTGTTTTGCTTCGGCAAACGCTGCTGCTGATTTCTCTAAATGAATACTCATGCTTTGCCTCCCTTATCGTCTAAGCTTCCTGCAGCCAACGTGCCGCATCCAGTGCATGATAGGTGATAATCATATCAGCGCCGGCCCGTTTCATCCCGGTTAATGTTTCGAGGACAATTTTTCGTTCCTCAATCCAGCCATTGGCTGCTGCCGCCTTCACCATCGCATATTCACCACTGACATTATATACAGCAACCGGAAGATCAATCCGGTCACGGACTTGCCGAACCACATCCAGATAAGCCAGCGCCGGTTTTACCATAACAATGTCAGCGCCTTCTTCGATATCCAAGGCAATTTCACGCAATGCTTCCCGCGCATTGGCAGGGTCCATTTGGTATGCTTTCCGATCGCCAAACTGCGGAGCAGAGTCGGCTGCTTCCCGAAAAGGACCGTAATACGCCGATGCATACTTAGCCGAATAAGACATGATCGCAACCTGTTCATAACCCTGGCTGTCCAGCATCTCCCGGATCACACGAACCCGCCCGTCCATCATATCGGACGGCGCCACCATATCGGCACCGGCTTCGGCATGGCTTAAAGCCACTTGCCCAAGCAAACTTAGCGTAGGATCATTGGCAACACCACTCTCGCTCAACAAGCCACAATGGCCATGGCTGGTATACTGACACAAACAAATGTCTGTTATCACCGTCAGATCCGGAAGTTCCTGTTTGATAAGACGAACAGCCCGTTGGACCGGGCTCGCCGGATCCCAAGCGCTCGAGCCTTGATCATCCTTGTACTCCGGCAGACCAAACACCAATACGCCAGGAATGCCAAGTTCATAGACTTCCCGGGCGACGTGCAAAGCCATATCAACCGACAAATGACAAGAGCCGGGTAAAGAAGGAATTTCGCATTGTATTTTCTCGCCCGGAACAACAAACAATGGATAAATTAGATCCGCCGCATTGAGCTCCGTCTCCCTCACCATCTTGCGTATCAAAGGTGACTTGCGCAGGCGCCGTGGTCGGATAAATGGTTTATTCATTCTACTTTCCCTCCTGTAACCGTCGATACAATCGCATCAACCAAACCCTGGATTGTATATTCATTGGCAATACAATCCGTCACAATCCCGTGCTCCTGGCAAGTCATTGCCGTAACCGGTCCAATACAGGCCGTCTTAGCCTGGGAGATCAACGCGGCTCCCTGCGGCCCCAATATATCAAGTAAATTGGTAACCGTTGAAGAACTGGTAAAGGTAATCAGATCGATCCGTCCGGCTGCCAGTTCTCTCCCCAAAAAATCACCATCGGCATCGCCGATTTCTGTGCGGTAAGCATCTACCACATCGACAGCAGCCCCCATTTCCCGCAGCTGGTTGGGCAGCACATCTCTGGCTACGGCAGCTCTGGCAATTAACACTTTCGCACCTGGCTGCAGCCTGTTTTTCATTGCAGCGACGATTCCTTCGGCCCGGAACTCCAAGGGGACAATATCCGCCTGAATTCCATTGGCCCGCAAACGGTCTGCGGTTTGACTGCCAATCGCCACAACCTGTAAGCCAGCCAGGGCGCGGCTGTCAAACCCGCCGGCCCGCAAACGCCGGTAAAAATAGTCTACCCCGTTCACACTGGTGAAAATCAGCCACTGATAAGAAACTAAATTATCGATGGCTGCGTCTAACGCCGAAAAACTTTCCGGAGGAACAATTTTAATCGCCGGCGCTTCAAGGCATTCCGCGCCTAGCGCTTCCAATTTTTCCGTCAAAACACTAGCCTGTTCCCGCGCCCGGGTAACCAAAATCCGCTTGCCAAATAACGGACGTGTATCAAACCAGGCTAACTGCTCCCGCAAATTCACTACATCGCCCACAATAAAAATAGCCGGTGGTTTAATCCCTTGCCGTCCTGCCTCTTCGGCCGCCCGGCCAACCGTGGTAACTAACGTTTGCTGCTCTGGTTTCGTGCCCCAGCGGATCACCGCTGCCGGCGTAGATTCCGGCCGTCCGTTCGCAATTAGGCTTGCCGTTATATGGGGCAAATTTTCCACTCCCATTAAAAAAACCAGAGTATCCACACTGGTCGCAAGTTTATCCCACCGGATAGAAGACTCTCCTTTACCGGGGTCTTCATGCCCGGTAACTACGGCGAAAGAGGCCGCTACCCCGCGATGAGTGACCGGAATGCCGGCATACGCCGGCACCGAAATCGCCGAAGTAATTCCCGGCACAATTTCAAAAGAAATTTCCGCCGCTTTTAATTGGATGGCTTCTTCCCCGCCGCGCCCAAAGACAAACGGATCGCCGCCTTTTAAGCGGACGACCGTTTTCCCGGCCAACGCCTGATCGACCAGCAATTGATTGATGTCTTCCTGGCGCATTGTATGATCACTGGAAGCCTTGCCCACATAAATCAATTCTACATCCATACGGGCCTCACGCAGCAACCGGCTGTCCGCCAAACGGTCATACACAATCGTATCAGCCCGGCGAATACACTCCAGAGCTTTCAAACTAACCAGCCGGTAATCACCAGGCCCGGCACCGACTAAAAACACCTTACCGGTTTTCATCTCGACCGCCTCCTGTCACAGAAAACTCCTCAATCATCGCTAATATTTCCTGCCCGCCGGCCGCTAACATTCGTTCAGCCAGCTCAGACCCGAGCCGTTCACCCGCCTTACTATCCCCGCTGATTTGATCCCGGATCATCGTTTGGCCGTCAACAGAAACAATCCGCGCCGATAAGGTCAACTGCGGCCCGGAAACCTCGCCGTATACACCCACCGGCACCTGGCAGCCACCCTCTATTGCGCGCAAAAAGGCCCGTTCGGCAAATACAGCAGCACGGGTTTCCTGGTGATCCAAAAAAGACAGCAATGCCAATACATCACTATCTTCCTGCCGCGCTTCGATGGCCAATGCTCCCTGCCCCACAGCGGGTAAACAGATCGAGTGCGGCAATATTTGTGAAATTTTTTCTTCCCACCCTAACCGTTTCAGTCCAGCCACGGCAAGAATAATCGCATCCAATTCCTGTTCTTGCAGCTTACTCAGCCGGGTATCCAAGTTTCCCCGCAAATCGCTGATCCGCAAATCCGGGCGAACATTCAACAGCTGTGCCCGGCGGCGCAAACTGGAGGTCCCGACCCGCGCTCCCTGCGGCAATGCGTTCAGCGAGGAAAAACGAGGGCTAACGAGGGCGTCATCCGGATCGGTTCGCTGGGTGACAGCCGCAAGGATCAAACCCGGCGGCAATTCCGTCGGCATGTCCTTTAAGCTGTGCACCGCCAAATCGATTTCGCTTTGCAACATCAAATTCTCGATTTCTTTGGTGAATAGCCCCTTCCCGCCAATTTTCGCCAGGGGAACATCCAAGATGCGGTCCCCGGTCGTAACAACCTTAACAATTGCAACCTCAACCGACGGATGCCGGTTTTGAATGGCTTCAGCGATATAATTCGCCTGCCAAAGCGCCAACTTACTTCCTCGCGTACCGATAACAAGTTTGTTTTTCAATCACGACATCCTTTCCCAGTTCATCCAAATGAAACAAACTGCGTAACGCTTCCTGGTAATGCGGTTCCTTCTCTGTTCCGGCTGCTTCATTCATGCGGATCATCGGTTCCCGTAATAATTTCCGCACCAGCATTTTCGACATATTTTCCAACACTTTGCGTTCTTCGGGGGTACAATCCGGCAATTTCGCCAATGCCCGTTTTACTTCCCGTTGCCGCATGCGCTCCATCTTATCCGTCAATAAAGCAAGAGTCGGTTGAAACGATAGGTAACGGAACTTAGCTACCAATTCCGCCAATTCTTCCTCCACGATTTCCTCGGCGATCCGGGCCTCTTTTTCCCGCCCGCGCAGGTTCGATTCAACCACAGACTCCAGGTCATCAATATTATGCAAACTGACGCCGCTGATGGCCGCTACTTCCGGCTCAACATCCCGCGGCACAGCAATATCGATAAAAATAATCGGCCGCCCGTTCCGTCTGTCCATAAGGTGCGCTACATCCCGCGCCTTTACAATATAATGAGGCGCGCCCGTCGATGTGATGACCACATCAGCCTCCGAAGCCGCCTCCAAAAAACTGTCAAACGGTACGGCAACACCCTTGAATAATTCGGCCAAATGGACCGCTCGGCTATAATTACGATTGGAAACAAACACCGTGTCTATCCCGGCAGCGACCAGATTCCGGGCTGTCAATTCGCCCATCTCTCCGGCGCCAAGGATTAGTACATTCGATTTTGACAAATCTCCAAATGTTTTTTTTGCCAGTTCCACCGCCGCATAACTCACCGATACCGCGTTATACGCAATTTTCGTCTCTGCCCGTACTTTTTTCCCCACCGCAATCGCCCGGTTAAACAAGGTATTCAATACCGTGTTGGTTGTTCCTGCCTCGCGGCCGATCGCATACGCGGCTTTCACCTGGCTCAAAATCTGGCCCTCGCCAATCACCAGGGAATCCAAGCCGGCTGCAACCTGGAACAAGTGACGGATACATGCTTCATCAACATGGTAAAAAAAATATTCCATGAGTTGGAAATCAGAGTCCGCCACTCCTTCAAAACAAGAAGAAAGAAGGGAAAAAGTTTCTTGGGCGTCAGGTACAACAGCATACACCTCAGAGCGATTGCAAGTAGACAATATGACGCACTCGTCCGCAATATCCTGTTCACGCATATGGTGCAGCGCCGCCCGGATCTGTTCTTCCGAAAACGAAAAACGTTCACGAACTGCGATCGGTGCTGTTTTATGGTTTAGCCCCAATACAACCAATTGCATCGTTAATCTTTGCCTCCGCCTCTTGCGTTCTGCCTTGCCGTAGCAGCGCCAATATTTCATCATCCAGCGTTTTCCGCCAGAACCAAAGCCGTTCATCTGGGGACTGCAGCTGGGTCTTCACTTTCTGCCGCGCTTTCGCGAGCAATTCCAGGTATGAACCATATTCCGGTCCATATTCTTCCGCTAATTGTTCCCGCAAGCGCCGCGATAAAGCAGGGCTGCGGCCACCGGTAGAAACGGTCAGAAGAAGCTCTCCCCGGGCAACTTTGGCCGGGACACTAAAATTCCCTGTTTCCGGTGCGTCAACCACATTGACCAAACCATTTCTTTCCTGCGCTTCTTGACTGGCCAGTTGATTAACCTCCGGGTTATTGGCTGCGCATATAACCAACAGATAGCCTGCCGTGTCACCGGATTGATACGGTCTGCCTACATAAAAAATTTGTTTTCGTTCGACTAATTCGGTTAATCCGGAAGTCAACTGCGGGCTAATTACCGTAACCGCGGCCCCGACGGCCACTAATGAGCGAACCTTGCGTTCCGCTACCAAGCCGCCGCCAATCACCAGACAAGGCTTTCCTGCTATCAGCAGGTTAACCGGATAACACTCCACCCTGACCACCTACTCAGGTTAAATTCTAAAACCGCAAAATTCTCTTTGCTTTGCAAGAATATTATAACACATTCGCTATCCTTATTTCACTACAGCAACATGAGAAGCAATTTATATTAGAAAATCCGGCTTACGCCGAGCTTTATCTCGTTAATAGCCTATAAAACCTCACCTTTCAGGGTGAGGTTAACAGGCTTAAAACTCGAAATAAGTTCGCTCTAAGGTTTCGGAAGATGTCTAACCACTTCCGAAACCAAGGCTCACTTGTACCAGCGACGGCGGAAGTCTTTGCTTGCACTTATGCCGCAAAAAGTAGTTATACTTTCTGGAATACGGCAAAAAAAAGAGCCCTCACGACGAGGGCTAAAGCGAGGGTGTACAATTATGTACGTGAAAAGTATAACATCTCTGTTTACCATTATGCAATATCTATTTTTACAATTTTTTATTTTTCCGTAAAATCACTTCCCAAAATAATCGTAACCGGCACGCTGCTGTCATCTTTCGAAACTTGTAGGACATAATTAAATGGCAATCCCGTCAGTTTATTAACAACGGCATTATTCATCGTGTGCGAAACAACGACCGTATTTTTCTGTCGGGCAGAACTGCCGCTTACGCCAGCTACTTCAAACCCATTTTTCCGCACAATCGCAGCCGCCCGTTCACCGGCATCGGAAGCACCGCTGGCATTTACAATTTCGACTCTAATCTTACCTCCGTTAGCAGCCGATGATATCGTTCCGGAAGAAGTCGGAGACTGAGTAGCCGTTTTTGGTGTTTCAGCCGTCTTTACCTTATCCGCAGCATTGGCCGGTTTAACCGGCTGCAACGTTTTGGGGAGTTCGGTCACTTTCATTTCCGGCGGAACGGATGCAGTATACTCATTCGACATCCGTTTGGTTTCGGTGTCATAGCGGGTATTCGCCGCAATATTCTCCGTTTGCGCGACATATTCACGCAAGGCCGCGATATCCGGCAGCCAATAACTGACTTCGCCGATGTACGCCGGTTTTCCCGGCACCATATACGTTTTCATGCCCTGTTTATACGCATCGTGAACCAACGTCGCCAATTGCAGCATTTCACTCGTCGGCATATCCGTTTTTACGGCCGCACTGACTTCACGGACCAAAACAGGCAGGCGGGGGATAATGCTAGGACTTGCCGCTTCGGCCAAGATTGCCTTGATAAACTTCTGCTGCCGGTTAATCCGGCCGATGTCGCCTTCTTCATCACGGTAACGGACGTATTGGATGGCCGTCCGTCCATCCATTTTTTGCTCCCCAGGCTTTAGATTGATTACTAAATCATCATAAGGATCTTCATAATACATCCGTTTTTCTACATTAATAGTGACGCCGCCGATAGCGTCAATGATCTTATAAAAACCGGCAAAATTAACAGTAACATAATAATCCATGGGAATTCCCAACAAAGATTCAACTGTTTGACGCGCCAATTTATGTCCGCCGAGCGCATACGCATGATTGATTTTATCCCAGCCGTGGCCCGGAATTTTCACTCGCGTATCACGCGGCACGGATAACAGGGAAACATCCTTGGTCTTTGTATCGACCGTAAACACCATCATGGTATCCGAACGGCCGACATCGCCGTCGCGCTCATCGACGCCTAATACCAAAACATTCATCTTTCCATTGCCACTCGTCAAAGAACTGCCCAACTGGCCGCCATTAAACCACCAATACGACGCCGTTGCCGCTGCCACAAACAACAAAAATAAAGCCAGTATGATGAAAATGCGCTTTTTTTGGTTCTTCTTTTGTTCTGCCAGCCGCCGTTCCAGTCTCGATGCCATAAAGCGCCTTCCTTCTCTCTTCTTGTTCTAATAAACAGGGAAAACACGCCTCTCAACATAGGAGGCGTGTTTCAGTGTATCAGAAATATGAACACAATTCAAGCCAACTAGGCGACTGTATAACCGGCTTCTTCTACAGCGTCCTTAATATCTTGCAGTGAGGTTTTTGCCGGGTCAAAATCAACCTGCAAACTTTTTGCCGCCAAATCAACCTCAGCCGCCAAAACACCCGGCAAGCCCTTCACCGCTTTTTCCACTGCATTTTTACAATGGCCGCAGCTCATGCCTTCTACCGTTACAGTGATATGCTGTAGTTCAGCTCCATGACATCCACAACTTTTGCACATATTCCTTCACTCCTTGTCCAATATGAAAATTCCCAGGATGATAATGACCCGTTGCTATGCTTTCTATTACCGAACACCCAGCATCCGCTAACGCTGCCTCTATTTCTTGTAACGGAGTCTTGACAGGGTCAAAATCGACTTGTAATCGCCCTGAAGCCATATCGGCTTCCGCCGCCATCACTCCCGGCAAACCTCGAACTGCCCGTTCTATTGTATTGGCGGAATGTCCGCCGTTCGCATCTTTCACCACAATTGTCACTTTTTCTATCGTTCCCCCATGACAACCACAACTTTTACACATACACCTTCGCTCCCCATCAAATAGTAAATAATACAGCAGTTTCGCAGCCCAAGACTAGCGAAGCTTTCTTCATACTTTATACTTTTTTATTCGACCTCCAGACACAAATACCTGCAGAAACCTGCACCTGCAATCTTTCCCGTACAAAAAAAGTGAAACAAAAGTTTAAACAATAATTATGAAAACAGGCGATAATTATCAGAATTTTGTAATATACGCAGATTGAGGGGTACTACTACTGTCATACGCTCCTAGTCGCTTAATTTGCCGATTCGTTGACACGAATTATTCACAACAACATGGTATAATGCAGATGTATAACAACTTTATACTTTCCTGAAGGGAGCGTGTCTTATGAATACCAGCATTC
>JAGFXW010000155.1 GCA_017861495.1 Bacillota bacterium | reverse complement strand
GATCTATTAGCGATTTTGCCGATAACGTTGTTTCCAAGTTTCAAAATTCCATTCCTTTAAAAATTCTTGTGCCGATATTACTCCATTATTGAATAGTGCTTGGCTTTCTTCCTGAGTGATATCAAAGTCTGTAGTATAGATTTTTGTTTGTGTGTTTTTAATATTCACGGTTGTAGAGATATTAATAGTTCTACTAAAGTCACCAAGAGATTTAGAAATATGATATTTGTCATTTCCACTCATCATTGTACCTATAAGGCTTTCTAAAAAAGTGGTAAGACTATCTATGGGTTTAAAATCTTCTGTAGGGAGCTCATGATTGTTAAATTCAGTAAGTTTAAAACCAAAAGTCGGCCATTCAGGGGTGCTAGTTCCATCATCAAGAAGCCATATTGGGTAATTGCTTAGCACGCCGCCATCCACAATATAGTGCGTTCTACCGGTCGAATCGATAAGTTTAATTGGTTCATAGAACAACGGTATGCTCATACTCATCCTAACTGCTCTAGATATACTGAATTGGTCTGGGTCAATTCCGAAATCCTTAAGACTTTCAGGAAGTATAAGCAATTTTTTGTCTGTAATATCTGACGCAATGGCGCAAAATTTATACTTGTATTTTTCCTGTGATGGATTGTTAATCTTTATATCTCCAAAAGTTGTTTTTCCCTTACTGCGCAATAAATTTTCAAGCCAGGATTCAAAATAGTCTCCTTTGTATATCCCGTATTCAATTGCTATATTTAAGGTCTTTCCAGGTAGCCCGAAGTGATCCATAGCGGTTTCATCTCGGAATTTTTGATACTCGATAGTTTTTAATAGTTTCCCTATCTCATCACCCGTAAAACCAACTGCAAGCAATGAAGCTATAATTGCTCCTGCAGAAGTACCGGCCATATTTTGAAATTCATATCCCGCATTTTGTATTGCGGAAACCGCTCCTGCTAAACCAATTCCTTTCACGCCACCACCTTCGAATACCGCATCACATTTCAAAGGCATAACCTCCTCTGTTCATAAGATAATCAGTATTTTGTGCTACATTTAACTATACTATACTGTTAAAACTAAATTTGTCGGAAACGATAAGACTGAGGTAGAATCCTAGGGGAATTGGAAATGATTAAATAAGGTTGATTATTTTATTGTAAATATATGAAAAATATTTGTTGTGAGGAGGTGATAGGAAAAATGGGGACAGGGGTAGTGTTTCATATCTTTTTTAGAAAACACCATCCCTGTCCCCGTGTTTTATGTTCCCGTGTTTTATAGAGAGAAAACTAAATACCATTAAGAAAATTAGCAGAGATAACGGGAATTAAGAAAGATAAAATAAGATGACGAAATAAGACAAAAAGCTGTCACCTTGTCTTTCGATTATTTTTAAAAATCAGCAATGAATAATATTACATAAAATAAATTGGACGCTGACTAGATGAAACTCCCTCGGGCTACTTACCCCGGCGTGTCCCTGATAAACTTCATTCTTAGAGAAGTTAAATAAAATTAGTAAGTGCTAACGATGCACTACAAGATTTTCGTGGAAAAAAAATAGGCGAGTATAAAATTTTTACTTATTGTTCTAAGTGAGCTACTACTTAAGTAGAATAAAATTGGCTAAACAAACTAACTATTTTGGGAGGGGCAAAAATGGCAACGACAATTTATGGGTGCGTTAATGCTGATGGAAGTGTACATTCAGGCAGTGAGTGTTTTAATCCAACCAAGTTGGAGACAGGTATTTATCTGATAACCTTTCGTAGTTGTTTTTGTACTACGCCAGCAGTAGTATTAACACAAAATTATCCTGATTGGGAAAGCTTTTCTAGTAGCGGCGGAAGCACAAGAGATAATGTTGTGATTATTGCTGTCAACAAGGATAAAGTTAAGGTAAAAACAGGGAACGGAGACGGAGACCCTACTGATCGTAACTTTACCTTTATTGCTATCGGAGAATAGTCTGTAAAACTCTAATATCTAATATGGAATTTTTATAGAGACTATTTCGAAATCTGTGTAAGCCTCCAAGTTGGTGTAAGATAGAGACATGACCTTGGAGGTTTTATTATGACAAGAAGAAAAATTATTAAAAGACAAGGTGAACAGGTGATGCAAAAGGGAAAAACTCTTTTGCATCACCTGTTTTTATCTGTAAGATTTTTTTACTTCGATTTTATATTGTTTCAGTTTTCGGTAGAGTGTGCTCCGATCTATATGGAGAGCCGTGGCGGTTTTCGATATATTTCCCTGCCATCGTTGCAGCTCTACCTGTATTCTTTCTGGTTCGCTTTCTGCGATGGCGGAAATTGCAGATGGTAACTGCTCGGACGTTTCCGGCGACTCGTTGCGATCTTCCCAGTATTCGGCAAGGGCGGCTGCATCAATGGAAAATTCTTTGGCAACAATGATGAGCCGTTCGATAAAATAACGCAGTTCACGGACATTTCCCGGCCAAGAATAGGAAGCGAGCATGACTTCTGCAGATTTTTCTAGTTTGTGCGGACGGTGGTGCTTGATCGCATAGTGCTGAAGGAAATGGCGTGCAAGGTAGATAATGTCACCAGTTCGCTGGCGTAGCGGCGGGATCGTTACCGTCAGGATTTTGAGCCGGTAAAAGAGGTCTTGCCGGAAAGAGCCTTCGGCAACGAGTTTTGACAATTTTTTGTTGGTGGCGGCGATGATGCGGACATCGATCGGAATATACTTATCATCCCCCAAGCGCATGACCTGTCGTTCCTGTAAAACGCGCAGCAACCGGCTTTGTCCGTATGGAGCCATTTCAGAAATTTCGTCTAGGAAAATGGTTCCCCGATGCGCCATTTCAAAAAGTCCCGGTTTGCCTTTTCGCCGGGCGCCGGTGAAAGCACCGTCAACATAGCCGAAAAGTTCGCTTTCCAAAAGATTCATCGGCAGAGCGGCGCAGTTTACCGCGACAAATGGGCCATTGGCACGAGGGCTGGCATTATGTATGCTTTGGGCGAAGAGTTCCTTGCCGGTACCGGATTCGCCCAAAAGGAGCACGGTAGCATCAACGCTGGAAAATTCGCGGGCTTTTCTTTTCGCTTCGGAAATTTCCGGTGATCCGCCGCGAATGTCATCGAAGGAATAGCGGGCAATAAATTTCTTCATCAGTACTTCGTTACGGATTTTGATTTCCATTTCCTGAATTTGTGTGACATCCTGTGTAGTGATGGCAGCACCGGTAATTTTTTTCTTGACGATGATCGGCAGGAAGTTGAAATTTATCCAGAACGGCCCGATTTTCAAGATTTTATCAATGATTCTTTCGCCGTTTTCGAGGCAGTCGTGGATATAGGGGAAGCAGTCATGCAGAATATGTTCAGGGTGAATGAAGTCATCGATTCTTTTGCCGGAGATTTCTTTTTGCGATTTTTGGAGAAAGCTTTCTGCGGCGTGATTGACGAATTGGAGCTTTCGATCGGTATTGACACAGAGAATACCTTCCCGCATCGCGTTAATGACGGTACGGAACTCTTCGGTGCGTTTTCGTTCGCTGCTGCGGGCGAGCAGGACTTTTTGTGCTGAGCGGAAGGCTTCGCGCAGAGAGCAGTCGCCGGACTGCACGAGCTGGGTGACAAAGCCGCGTGAAGCGGCGTAACGGACAGCTGTTGCGCCGCCCATCAATACATCGGTGCTGCCCGGGGGCAGGGTATCGATGGTTTTGCGGATGTCTTCGGAGGTGTTCAGTTCAAGGACATGAAGATCGATGCCGAGGATTTTGGACAGGCGGATGATGTCATTGGCCATATTGCCAAAGGCGAGATAGGTGAAGCGAGGATGTTCGAGGTTGACAGATTTTTTTGCTTCATAAATCGCCTGTGCAAGGTCCTGTCCGGTGATCATGACTTCGATGATCGGGATGCTGAGATTTGCTTTCGAGAGCAGATAGGCAGTTCCATACCGAGAGATGATCGCATCGACATCCGAATTCGAAGATTCTAATGTCTGGGCAAGGTTTACAGCGTCATTTAACTGTGACGAATAAAAATCGGTGTCTTTATAGCAGTTGAGTTCGAGCGCAATTTGCTTGCTGTCTTCTAAAAGCTTCATATCTGGAGCAATGAATGCAATTTTTGCCATTTGAAGCAATCCTTCCTGTGCTATTTTTTTATATATTCCTATTTTACCATAAATTTGAAACAACTGTGCAACAGATGATGCAAAAAAACAACAGTTGTTGTTGTGGATGGTGTGTTGTTTTATAAACAGTAACAGATATTCAGCTGATTTTGGGGGATGTTTTAGTTGGCATGAAAAATGCAATGAAGTAAGGTAGAACAAAAAATAAAAAATAGAAAAGATAGAAGCTATGGAATTTGAGGAAAGCAGGTGAATGAATGGAGAATGAACAGCATGTGGTACCTCACTGCATTAGGATCTTTCCGCAGGATAATGTCGCCGTTGTCGCTAACGAAGGCGGTTTGAAGCAAGGGGCTATGGTTGAAAATATCCTTTTGCTGGATGATGTGCCGCAGGGACATAAAATTGCCTTGTGTCAGATTGCGAAGGGAGAGGCGGTTATTCGATATGGTCAAGTGATTGGTTATGCGCTTGATGCGATTGCTTCCGGGCGATGGATCAATGAGTTTATGCTGGAACTGCCGGAAGCACCGGAACTCGATGATTGGAAAGTGAAGCCGCGGGAGCAGCCCAAAATGGCGCCGCTTGCAAAAGAATATACGTTTGAAGGCTATAAGAATCCGGATGGAAGTACAGGAATTCGGAATATTTTAGGGATTTTGCCAAGCGTGCAATGTGTCGCTGGGGTTTTAAATAAAGCGGTTGCACATTTAAAGAAAGATCTTTTGCCGAACTATCCGCATGTAGATGATATTGTCGTTTTAAATCATAGCTATGGCTGCGGGGTAGCCATCAATGCTAAAGAAGCAAAGGTACCGATTCGCACTTTGCAGAATCTGGCGATGCATCCAAATCTCGGCGGAGAACTTCTACTTGTCGGCCTTGGCTGTGAAAAGTTGCCGCCGGAACGATTGGTGCCAGCAGGAACGCAGCCGGAAATTATCGTATTGCAGGAAGAACATGGTTTTGGGCAGATGATGGCACATATTGAGCAAGCGGCGCAGCGGTGCTTGGAACGGCTGGAAAAACGTCGTCGGGTGACCTGCCCGGCATCAAAGCTTGTCATCGGGCTGCAATGCGGCGGCAGTGACGCGTTTTCTGGCATGACGGCAAATCCGGCGATCGGGTATGCCGCGGATCTTCTTGTCCGTGCCGGGGCGACGGTGATGTTTTCGGAGGTTACGGAAGTGCGGGATGGCATCCATCTTTTATTGCCGCGATCAGCGAGTATGGAAGTGGAACAGCGGCTGGTCGATGAAATGAAATGGTACGATCAGTATCTGACAATGGGCGGTGCGGACAGAAGTGCTAACCCGGCTCCGGGCAATAAAAAGGGCGGTCTTGCCAATATTGTTGAAAAGGCACTGGGCTCCATTGCCAAATCCGGTTCGATGCCGATTGCCGGGGTGCTGTCTCCGGGAGAAAGGGCTTTACAAAAAGGACTTCTCTATGCTGCAACGCCGGCCAGTGATTTCATCTGCGGTACGCAGCAGCTGGCTTCTGGCATGCATTTGCAGGTATTCAGTACTGGCAGGGGAACAACGTACGGGCTGGCATTGGCTCCGGTTATCAAGGTTTCGACGCATGATGAACTGAAGAACCGCTGGGAAGATCTGATTGATGTGAATGCCGGACGGATTGTCAGCGGGGATGCTTCGATTGAGGATGTAGGACAAGAAATCTTTGCATTTATACTCGCTTCGGCCAGCGACAAAAAGGAAACCTGGGCAGAACATTGGCAGCTCTATAATGATTTGTGCCTGTTCAATCCGGCACCGGTGACCTGATAAAGTAAAAAAATAAAACAGAGGTGTAAAAAGGAGAGGAAGAGTATGTTTGAGGTAAAAGGCGTCATACCACCACTGATTACCCCTATAGATGAAAAAGAAAGGCTTGATGAAGGCGGGTTGCGCCGCTTGATCAATTATGTCATCGAAGGCGG
>JAGFXW010000353.1 GCA_017861495.1 Bacillota bacterium | reverse complement strand
GAAAGAACAAGTTTTTGTGGGCAATGGCTCGGATGAATTGTTAGCCTTTAGTTTTTTGGCCTTCTTTAATCCAGGTTCGCCAATCCTGTTTCCGGATATCACGTATAGCTTCTATCCGGTATATTGTTCCTTGTTTCATATAGACTACACCCTTGTTCCCCTGGATGAAGATTTTTCTATTCCGGTCGAACCGTTTTTGCAAAACAATGGCGGGATCATTTTCCCTAATCCCAATGCGCCGACAGGGAAAGAGATTGCACTGGAAGCCATTGAGGAAATTGTGAAACACAACGCGAATCGAGTTGTGATTGTGGACGAAGCCTATATTGATTTTGGCGGAGAATCGGCAGTGAAGCTGCTGGAGCGATACTCCAACCTGTTGATCATCCAAACCCTATCAAAATCGCGGTCGTTTGCTGGTTTGCGCGTTGGTTTTGCGATGGGTCACCGGGATTTGATCGAAGCCTTGGAGCGGGTGAAGAATTCCATTAATTCCTATACGCTGGACCGGGCCGCTCTTGCGGGAGCGATGGAAGCGTTTAACGACGAAGCTTATTTTCAAGAAAGTCGGCGCAAGGTCATTGCCACCAGGGAAATAACGGTGGAAGGGTTGGAAAATTTAGGCTTTCGCGTGATCCCGTCGAAAGCAAATTTTATTTTTATCAGCCATCCTGTTTTATCAGCCGAAACCCTTTACCAGAAATTGCGGGAAAAGAATATTTTGGTAAGGTATTTTAAGAAACCGCGAATCGATAATTTTCTCCGCGTAAGTATTGGCACGGATGAAGAAATGGCCCGGTTCATTACTGTAATGGCGGAAATTGTACAATAACAAACAAGCAGGTCTGCCCATAGGATTTCTGTTCCGCTATTGTACCTGCCGGTTTACATTAAAATTGATATAAGTGAGCCTTAGGTTCGGATTGCCCCCGCCGAACCCTTAGAGCGAACTTAGTTCGAGTGTTATAGCCTGTTGATCCCCGACCTAAGAGGGCGGGGTCCCTGTGCCCTGTGGGTATTATAGGCTGTTAACGAGATAAACGTGGAAAGGCTCCTGCGTATAGTGGGGGTCTTTTTTCTTGCGCAAAAGAGGATCTTTTTGCGAAAGGTAGAAACAGTAACAAATCAAGAATAAAGGATGATGAGCATGCAAGATTTGATCAATGAAAGAGTGCATGATTATTATTGGAAGCATGATTTGAATTGTGCGATTACAACGTTGAAAATCCTGTCGGAATTATTTTGTGTGGAAATTCATCCGCAAGTAACAGAGGCGGCGTTTGGGCTCAATGCCGGCAGGGTGGGAACACAATGCGGATTAGTGGAGGGAGCGTTGCTGTCCATCGGGATTTATGGCAGTCAGCGACAGGTTGAAAATTCCAAGGTGCAAGAACTCTGCCGGAAATTTTCTGTCGAGTTTCAACAGAAGTTTGCGAGCGTATTATGCAAAGAACTAAGACCCCAAGGGTTTCAGCCGGCGAACCCGCCCCATCTTTGCGAAAATTTGACTCAACGGGCTGTGTTGTTTACTGCCGGATTTCTATCACGCTCCATAGTGGGCGGCGCAGAACCTATAGAAATGCACCGGTTAAGCAGCTAACCAACGGAATGATAGTAGAGTGGCTTGGAGGGTTGTATGGCGAGACTCGAATATCGGCAAATGGATGAAAATCAAACATTCCCGCTCCTATACTATTACGAAGACATTGATCTTACGGAAATTGCCGCCCGCTTTGCGTGTGACTATTTTGTCAAAGCTGGGGTAACTTACGAAAAAACATCCTGTGCCTCACAGCCTCCGTTGTACACAATTTATGTGCAGCAGGCGGAACAACAGGATTGGCTTGATAGTGGTCCGTCGATACGGTCCGGGAAAGGTCTGAGGTTGGAACTGCGCCAGTTTTTGGACAACACAGCGTATTTTCCGGAAATTCATGTGTTTGAAATCAGCAACAACAGGGAACTGTTGCTGTTACTGCAGAGTGATTATCTCTATTGGCTGGGACAGGAGTGGCAGAAAACTTCTGCAGAAATTGACGAAGACCGTCAGGTGTATGTTTATTATGCTATACCGGCAAATGGAGGATCGCAAGATGGCTGATAAGGATAAATTCATTGTCGGGATGTTTTTAACAGCGGTGCTGATGGTAACGCCGGGCTGTGGCAGCGATGAAGGAACAAGACACGTGCACATGGACAGAAACGGGGATGGGCGCTGCGATGAGTGCGATGCCAGCATGAACGCGACGCATAGCAGCGGTACCGGATCGAGGTACTACGGACTACCCCATTATGGATCGATCGGTTCCGGCTCCGACGGGCATATATCAACCGGTACGGCGGCAAAAGCCGGAATTGGCAGCCATGCGGCAGGTGGTACAGGGTGAATTATGCAAGTCAGCGTGAACAGATCTATGCGCCGCTGCGTAAACAAGGAATATTTTCCTGGGATTTTCTTTACGGGCAAGAGTATGCTTTGGCATCAACATGCCGAATTTCCCCGGCTGACTGCAGCGAACTCGCCTATGCGACCGAACGGTTGGGAGTGATCTTTGCCAAAACAATTGCAGTGGTTCAACGGGGCAGCGATTCGTTATTGGCTGAATTGGGACTTCCTGCCAATGCGTTCCCGGCCGTGCGGTTGACCTTGATGCCGGAAATTCCAACGTTAATCGGTCGATTTGATTTTGCCAGGACTATGAACGGCTGGAAGATGCTTGAATTTAATGCCGATACTCCCGGCGGTATTGTGGAAGCGTACCATGTCAACGGCGAAGTATGTCGTTATTATGGCAGCCAAGATCCGAATGAAAAGAGTAAGTCCGATCTACAAGGCGCGTTCGTGGAAGCGGCTGCGTCGTTTGCCGGCAAGGGCTATTCAATAAACCAAATTGTATTCAGCGCGCTGGACTGGCATGCGGAAGACTTGGGGACAGTTCGGTATCTGCAGAAAGAATCGGGCTTAAACGCGTATTTTTGCCCCCTTGCTGATTTGCGTGTATATCGGGATCGGCTATGCGCTCTGCTTGACGGCGAAATGGTTCCGATTGATTTGTGGTACCGCTTGCATCCTTTAGGAGTTTTGAGCGAGGAGACGGATCAGGATGGCTATCCTACCGGCGCTC
>JAGFXW010000154.1 GCA_017861495.1 Bacillota bacterium | reverse complement strand
AGATACCAGAGTTGGAAAATAATACACTCAAGTATGTAGAGCTTGATGAGCTGTTATCGGAGTCTGATGTTATTACTCTTCATTGCCCCTTATTTGAAAGTACAAAAGGTATCATTAATAAAGAATCGTTGGCTAAGATGAAACCAGAGGTTATGCTGATTAATAATTCACGTGGACCGCTTGTTGTGGAAGAAGATCTAGCCGAGGCGCTTAATAATGGTAAAATTGCCGGAGCTGCTCTTGATGTGGTTTCTTCGGAACCAATTAAGGTTGATAATCCTTTGCTGACAGCAAAGAATTGCATCATTACGCCTCATATTTCATGGGCGCCTAAGGAATCGCGTCAACGTTTAATGGATATTGCGATGGATAATCTACGACATTTTATTGCCGGCAATGCTATCAATGTTGTAAATGGGTAAAAGATAGTAGATATTAGGAAGAATAGAGAAATAAACGGGAAATGTTGCATTGGCAGATGAGTTGAGCGAGAACGCAAAGAAGGGGCTGTGGTAAAACTTGAAATCAAGTTTTACCACAGCCCTTTCGTAACTGCTTCTAATTAATGCAGCATATCACATACCACTTTCAGTCTAATCGTAGTTTTTTGCGAACAGTGTTCCGCTTTAGAATTGATTATTAAAAATTCAGCACAGTCCTCAATAGATAGTAGTGGTCGATTTTTTAGTTTTCAGACACAGAACGGCATAATTTGCTCGCGAGTGAACGCTTATAATTATTACTGCCGAGGACAAAAACAATCATAAATTTTGGCTTTCGCCATATGACTGTTCAATGGTTCGTCAACATTATCTTTTATCAAGGCTACCACTTGCAGCAGCCTGTTTAAATCTACGCCCGATGTTATACCCATATCCGTCAGCATATTCACAACATCTTCCGTTGGCGTATTGCCGGCTGCGCCGGGAGCAAAGGGGCAGCCGCCCAAACCGCCGACGGAGGTTTCAAAGGAATCGACCCCGGCCATGATTCCGGCCATCATATTTACCATGCCAACTCCCCGGGTGTCATGAAGGTGCAGCGAAAATTCGAAATCAGGAAACGTACTCTTCATGAACTTGGTCAAGTTGTACACACGATCCGGCGTAGCAACACCGATAGTATCACACAATACGAATTTTTTGATTCCTGTTTTGGCGATCTTCTCTGTTACCGCTGCTACAGCCTCTGGCTTCACCCAGCCTACAAAGGGACATGCAAAAACAGTGGCCAAATCAACGCGCATATTCATATCAGGCAAAGCCTCGCGCATTCTTACCAGTTCCTGCACAGATTCTTCATGAGTGCGATTAACATTGGCTTTATTATGCTCCGCTGTAACCGACACCACACAAGTTATTTCACGAATACCGGCATCCCAGGCCAACTGTGCGCCTCTTAAATTTGGCACCAGCGCGCTGGCGTTGATCTTGCCGTCATATTTTCCCAAGATCGCAGCACAAATTTGTGCTGCATCAGCCATCTGTGGGATCGCTTTCGGCGAAACAAACGACGTGATTTCGAGGGTTGTCAGTCCGGATTCAATCAGCCCTTCGATGATTGCTATTTTGTCCCCGGTAGGGATAAAGGTCTTCACATTTTGGAACCCATCCCGTGGGCCTACTTCTGTCAGTTGAATTTTCTTGGGCAAATTATTGAACATCGTTATTCCTCCTTAACCTATTTCATTAGTCGGCTCATCTATCGTGGCTACGATCAGCAAACTCATCACAGACGCTGCGGCCAGAAACATAAACACCGCATTCCAATTATAGGCATCCAGAATCATACCCACGACCAACGGAGCGATAGCGCCGCCAAGCTGTCCGCCCATATTTACAACGCCGTATGCCACAGGATAGGCGTTCTTCGTCGTTGCCCCCATGGGGTAAACTGAAAAAGACGAGTAACCGAGACTGAAAACTATTCCGGCCAGCAATAGGAGCAGTCCCAATAAAGTAGCATCATTCGGCGCATACACCAGGCTGTACATCATAAATGACGTAGCTAATGCAGTAAACATCATCAAAGGTTTGCGCCGCTTGTTTAAAAAGCGGTCCGAGATCAAACCGCCGAGCATGTTGCCGGCAACAGCTCCTAAAAAAGGTGCGGCAGCCAGGAAGCCCATTTTCATCGAGGCAAATCCTTTTACAGTCACCAGATAAGTTGGAATCCATGACATGATGACATTCACGATTCCCACCATACAGAAGTAGCCCAACGCATTGCCAATGATGTTCCAGGATCGGAACACCCCGGCGTTGGAATCGACAAGAACGACTTTTTTGGCCCGGATAAGCTTATCCAACCAAGCTAAGTTGTATTTCGGCTTGGCCAGAGGCGCCGCTTTCTTGGTAACCGCTTGTTCTGTTTGAATGTACACGAGTTCTGCCGGAGACACCATCTTACTTTCCGCCGGCGTAGTCTTTACAGCAAAATACCAAACTACAGATAAGATTAAACCCGGAACAGCAAAGAAAAAGAAAATGTCCCGCCAGTCGCCATAGAGGCTCATAATAAACACGCCAACCGGCGGTGCGATCACTGCGCCGAATTTTGAGGCCGCGAGATACAATCCCGTAGCCGTCCCTTTTTCTTTTGGCGGGAACCAATGGTTGATGGTCTGCAAACAGCCGATCGGCACAGGGCCTTCAGCCACCCCAAGGCCGAAGCGGACAAATTTCAACGTAAGCACTGAATTCGTTAAACCCTGCATACCAGTAAATATAGAGGTCATTATCATGGCGAGGGGGAAAACTGTTCTCACTTTCAATTTAGAATAAATTAATCCTGCAGGAATTTGCGAGAAGGCATAACCGAAGAACAACAGGCTCACTAAACCACCAGCTTCGGTATTACTCAGTCCGAACTCTTTTTTGATATACGGCAAGGCGACACCGAGATTGGCCCGATCAGCATACGCAATCGTATATATCACGAAAATCAACGCCATGACCACCCAACGGTAATTTGTCTTTTTCCCTGCCTCTTTATTGGCAAGGCTATAAGTGTCTATTTTATTTTCTTCTGACATTTCGGATTCTCCCTTCATTTATTTGGGGTGCTACCACAAAATAAGATTCCGTAACATGCTCTGCGCAACGATAGACTATTTAATATCGCTCTAGATAATGCCTTCAGTCTTGAGAACTTCGATTTCTGCGCCGCTATAGTTCAGCATCTTTGAAAGAATTTCTGTATTATGTTCACCGAGACTGGGAGATGGAGTCCGGATAGACGGTTTTGTATCGGATAGTTTAATATGAGGACCGGTGAGGGTGATAGGGCCCGCCTTAGGGTGCTCTGTAGGGACAAACATTTCTCGGGCACCGCCAATGTGCGGGTCGGCAACAACCTGTGCAATGTTGTAAATTGGCGCAGCAGGAACGCCTATTCCCAGCATTTCTTCCACGACGTCCGCCGCTGTTTTTGTTTTGGTCCATTCCTCTATGATTTTCTTAACCTCAATATTGTTTGCAACTCGGTCGCGGTTAAGCTTGAAACGCGGATCGTCGATGAGCTCAGGGCGGCCTATATGGTTGCAAATCAGGCCCCACAATTTGTCGTTGCCGCCGGCGATTATAACCAGGTTATCATCTGCTTGGAAAGAATCATAGGGGTAGACGGATTCGTACCGATTGCCGATGCGCTGCGGCAATCGATCTTCAACCAGATAAATCATGTTGATAATTTCCAGGCTGGCTACTGCGGCATCTACTAACGCCACATCCACCATCTGGCCGAGACCGGTATAGGTCCGGTTATGCAGCGCAGCTAGTATACCGATAGTGACGGAAAGACCACCGAGAACATCGCCCATGGCGGTGCCGGAACGGGTGGGTTGGCCGCCGGGCCAGCCGGTAGTGCTCATAAGGCCGCTCATCGATTGACTGATAATGTCGTAGCCGGGACGCTGGGAATAGGGGCCGTATTGACCAAATCCGGACACGGCGCCGTAAATGATACGGGGATTGATTTCCTTAAGGATATCATAACTTAGGCCTAATTTGTCCATGGTACCGGGCCGGTAGTTTTCGATAACTACATCGGCCTGTTTGACAAGATCTTTGAAGATTTCTTTCCCTTTGGGAGATTTAAGATTGAGAGTAATTCCTTTCTTATTGCGGTTTAAGTTCATGAAATAGGCGCTTTCGCCGTTTTTAAAGGGGCCATTTTGCCTTTCATCTGCACCTTTACCTGCTTGTTCGATCTTGATTACATTAGCCCCCATGTCTGCCAGCATCATTGTGCTGAATGGACCTGCCAGTACTCGGGTAAGATCCAATACAGTAATTCCTTCCATAGCTCCTAAGCGTTGCATAATACTAGTCCCTCCAAATAAAATATTTTCTTTGCATTTTAATAAGTGCATATTTTATGCCAAAATGATTGATCGACAGAAATAAGTTTATATATATTGACTGGAAGTATAGGTTTGTAGGAGTGAATACCTTTAAATCATAGGATAGAAATAGATTGAGAATTATTTGATTCTCAATCTATTGGTAACAAGAATTATGGAAAACTCAATGTTTTTCATATGCAAAGCGGTACGAAATAAAATCTTTGTCCCTAATAATGGACAATTTCAAATAGTAGAACCTAATTTATTCTGAATTTATTACAGTTAACGAGACGGAGCAAATATTTACTCAATTAGAAAAGGTACAAAAAAACACGCGCGTCCCAATTCGTGGACAAAATAAGAGTATAGGCCTAAAAATGGGACAGTAAAGAGCAAGACTTATTCAACCGGAACAACGACGAAGGGTTTTCACGGAAAAGGGTAATAATATGTAGGAATACTTACTTCAGGTAAAGTTTTTACAGGCTGTGTGAAGGATAAATACGGTTTTTGAAGATCTCCTTGGTGAGAAACCTTTATTAATGACAATGTTTAGCAATTGGCATAATAGTTGCATTGGATTTGAGTGAAATAATGGAGGTATAAGGTATGAACAGAATAGAAAGATTAGCGGAATTATGCAGAATGTATGCGGCTCGGACCTGATGGCAATGTTCTGTATTTATGAAAACATTGTTACTGATAGGAGTGATGAACATCGAGCAGGCATGTATGGAGGAAAGACACGCAAATAGTTTTATGCAGTTGTTTGAAAGAGGTGTTTGCCATGGAATTTGAACAGATAGTTGTGTTCGATTTTGAATTAAAAGGATCTGACTTTAATGCTGCCGCTGAAACTTCTAGTAAAATAAAACGGATATTACAGCAAATTGGAGTTAGATCAGATATAATACGGCGGGTTGCGATTAGTTCTTACGAAGCAGAAATGAATGTTATAATTCATGTTCATAAAGGCAAAATGAGGATCACCATTTATCCTGACCGAACAGAACTTCAGATTGAGGATCAGGGACCTGGGATCAATGATATTGAATTGGCGATGACGGAGGGGTTCTCTACGGCGTCAGATTATTTTCGTGAAATGGGTTTTGGGGCAGGAATGGGATTGTCGAATATGAAACGGTGCTCGGATAAGTTCATTATCCATTCGACAATTGCTGAAGGAACTAAAATTTCGATGACTATCTTTCATAATGCAGAAAACTAATGAGTATTCCGGCACAAACTTAACAGCGATTAAAGAGTAAATTTAACAATAATCCAAGTTGAAAATTAGCAACCAAAACAATCCCTAAAGACCAACTATATGATTATATGATTGAAGAAACAAAAATAATTAAGCTAAATCGCATTCATTCACAAACGTATCCCTATTTTGCTTATTTTTCAACGTCCGATAATAACTATTATGTTAACTAGATGCAAAAGAAAGGCAAATTGCATTGCACTCCCATCGCAAACGCAATCCGTGTCATGAAAATTGCGCCATAATAAAAAAACATTAATCATTAGATTAATGTTTTTTTATTACACCAGAAAGTATAACATCTAATTATGATCCTGCTTGTTGTTTCAAAGCTTGTCCGGCTAACTGGTCTGCGCGTTCATTGCCGATAACACCGGTATGCCCGGCTACTTTATAAAATTTTATTTGCGACAAATACGGTTGGACAAATCGAGCATATGCCTGAGTAAAACTATTTTTTGCTTTCCAATCACCTGTAGCCCAGGCCGCTATGCCGGTATAGTC
>JAGFXW010000024.1 GCA_017861495.1 Bacillota bacterium | reverse complement strand
TTTTTTGATATTATCATTTTTCCCGTTTTTGTTTTTCCTCATCAATTTATTAAGTTTTACCCATCTTTCTGATCGCTTATTAATGGCAAACTTTCGTATTATCCTTCCGAATGATGCTGCAGTTTTAATAAAAGATATCCTGATACAGACTGTGCAAGCGAAAAGTACAACGATTTTATTATTGGGTATGGTTGGAAGTTTATGGGCAGCTTCGCGAGGAATGGCGGCCGTTATAAGAGGCCTGAATCATTCTTATGGTGTAAAAGAAAGCCGCAATTTTGTGAAACTGAATTTTATAGCTGTTATGGCCACTGTAGGTCTGACTGTTATGATCATCTTTTCCTTTTTTATGATTGTCTTCGGAAGGATGCTCGGATCGTATGTATTTGGCTTAATGGGAGCAAAAACTTTGTTTTACAGTATTTGGTCATTTTTGCGGTATAGTATTTCTCTCACGCTCATGGTTGTAACCTTTTATGTGATCTATAAATATCTACCGAATAAAAAGCTGAAATCAAAGAATTTAATCGTAGGTACGGTTTTTGCAGCCTTTGGCTGGGTTTTCGCTTCGCTGTTGTTTTCTTTTTATGTGAATAAATTTGCAAATTACGCAATCATTTACGGCAGTTTAGGTGGTATTTTTGCCCTAATAATCTGGCTCTATATTAGTACGTTGATTTTTTTGCTTGGCGGAGAATTAAACGCGATTTGCAGCAGTTTTACCGACAAAAAACAGGACAACTAACTTGCGGATGCATTGCGTTTTTGCCCTGTATTTGCTATATTGGAAGTAAGAAAACTAATACGTTCCAGCGGATGCGGCACTAGATTTTATCTAGGCCGTGTTTTGTTTTTCGGGAGTAGTGATGATCCATACGGCCGAATAGAAGGGAGAGGAGTGTTGCACATGCTATCGCGTCGTTGCTGTAGAACAATAGGGTTAACTGTCGTTCTACTGTTTGGTTTATTTACTTTTGTCGCTGGCGCAGAGGAAAATCTGACTGCGGAGCAATGGATGGCACGGGGAGATAGTTTGAGTCAGCAGCGTGATTATGACTCGGCTATTGCATCCTACACGAAAGCGCTCCAAATGGATCCCCAATTTGCTGCGGCCTATAATAAACGTGGATTGGCCTATTATTGGAAGGGGCAGTTTGACCAGTCAATTGCTGATTATACGAAAGCGTTGAAAATCGATCCCCGGTTTGCAGCGGCCTACAGTAACCGGGGGGCTGCTTACAATGCGGCAGGAAAGTATGACAAAGCCATCGCTGACTGTACACAAGCCGTGCAGATAGACCCTATGTATGCCGAAGCATACAATAACCGTGGAAATGCATACGTACATCGAGGAAAGTATGACCAAGCAATTGATGAGTATACAAAGGCATTGGAAATTGATCCGCAGTACGTAGATGCCTATAACAACCGAGGCAATATTTATGCGGTTATGTGGAAATTTGAGAAGGCGATTGCTGATTATGACCAGGCGATTGCTTTGGATTCCGCGCAGGCATATTCTTATTTTAACAAGGCCCACGCTTGCGAAAAATTAGGTCGAAATCAGGATGCTGCGGATGCGTATCGAAAATTTATTGAGATCGCGCCGATTGATCGTGAACAAGATATCTTGTTTGCCAAGCAACGCTTGGCGGTTCTTGGCCGGTAGCGCGGTTAATTAATTATGAAAAAAGAGCGCTGGTTATTTGTGTAACCGGTCAAACAGGGCCGGTTTTTTCGTTATTTAAAGGGAAAGAGAGCGGTGACAAAGAATTTTAACTTATTACTATTTTAGACAATGAGGGATGATCATGAGAAATCTGACAATGCTGACCGACTTATACCAACTCACGATGATGCAAGGATGGTATTTTTCTGGGAAAGCAAATCAAAAAGCGGTATTTGACCGCTTTTACCGCACCAATCCATATCATGGCGGATACACGGTTTATGCCGGATTGGAGCACGTGATCCAATATATCAATGAACTTTCATTTTGTGAAGAAGATATTGATTATTTGCGGTCATTGGGGATTTTTAAAGAAGATTTTTTAAACCATTTGCTGCATTTTCAATTCACCGGCGATATCTGGTCAGTGCCGGAAGGAACGGTGGTTTTTCCGGGGGAACCGTTGTTGATTGTGCAAGCCAATTTCATGGAAGCGCAATTGATCGAAACTGCTTTATCGATGTTTCTTAACCATGAAAGCCTTATCTGTACGAAAGCCAGTCGGATGCGCAGTGTCGCTGCGGAAGATCTGTTGATGGAATTTGGCTTGCGGCGTGCTCATGGAGTTGATGCAGGTGTCTATGGAGCCCGGGCGGCAATCATTGGCGGTTTTGATGCAACTTCAAACGTAATTGCCGGAAAAATGTTTGGCGTTCCTGTTGCCGGGACAATGGCCCATAGCTGGGTAATGAGTTTTCCTACAGAACTGGATGCTTTTCGTGAATATGCGCGGCAATATCCTGGCAATGCCATATTATTGGTCGATACCTATAATTCATTGCAGAGCGGTGTTCCCAACGCCATCACTGCGTTCAAGGAACTGATGGCGAAAGGCGTTAAGTTTGGCAAGTATGGGATCCGGTTTGACAGCGGCGACTTGGCTTATTTATCGAAAGAAGCGAGAAGAATGCTCGATCAGGCTGGGTTAAAGGATGCCGTGATCAGTGCTTCGAACGACCTTGACGAGTATATTATTCGTGACTTGAAGATGCAGGGGGCAAAAATTACAGTCTGGGGTGTAGGGACTAAATTGATTACTTCAGACGGCAGTTCATCGTTGGGCGGGGTATACAAACTTGCTGCTGAATACGATGAAAACCTGGTTATCCCGAAAATGAAAATTTCCGATAATGTTGAGAAAATAACAAACCCAGGGATTAAAAAGCTGTATCGGGTGTACCAGAACGGGAAAATAAAAGCCGATCTGATTGCCCTGGCAGATGAAGCAATCGACAACAGCCAGGATATCATTGTGTACGATGAAACGCATATGTGGAAAAAAAGCGTTCTTGCCAAGGGGTCTTACGTTGTGAAGGAGATGTTGGTTCCTATTTTCAAAAATGGGGTTTGCGTGTATCAACAGCCTTCTTTGCAGGAAATTAAAGTGTATGCCCAATCGGAAATGGAATCGTTGTGGGATGAATTTAAACGGCTGACGAATCCGGATCGGATGAAGGTAGATTTGAGTGAGAAATTGACCGCGCTGAAAAAACAATTGCTGTATGATGTCAAGCAAGAATGGTGAATGGGTAAGTAGGGGGGAGAAGCATGAAAGCCCTGCTGAGAGGATTGCTCAAGTTGTTGTTTGGAACCAGGCTGATTGGCGGGGAGAACCTTAAATTTAACGGGCCGTCAATTATATTGCCTAACCATGTATCGTTTCTTGATGCTATCTTTTTGTACGCTTATTTACCCCCGGAAGTCTATTTTGTGATCAATACGGCAATTGCTGCCAGGATTCGCTTCGTTTTGCGTTGGGTAAATTATGTCACCGTTGATACGTTTAACCCGTACTCGCTAAAAAAAATTGTTGGTGTCATTAAAGAGGGTCGGACGGTAGTTTTCTTTCCTGAAGGCCGTATTACAAGAACCGGAAATTTGATGAAAATTTATAGTGGCGCGGGGTTTATTGTTCATAAAACAGGAGCTGCACTGTATCCGGTGATTTTTCACGGACCGGAATTGTCCAAGTTTTCCCGGATTACCGATAAGGTGAAGTCACGCTGGTTTCCTGCTGTAAATATTTATATTGGCCAGCCAGTACACATCAACCCCTCCCCGGCAAAGAGTTTTCGTCTGCAACGCAAAGAGATCAGCGACCGCATTCTTGTGTTGCTGCAGCAACAAATTTTTGAGGCCAAGCAGCGCCAGGACGGCAGGGGCAATTTATTCGACAAGCTGCTTGATGCGGACAGAGTGCATGGCGGAAGCAAAACGATGGTTGAGGATATGGCCGGTACGATCACGTGCCGGCGGGCGCTTATCACCAGTTATCTTTTTGGCAATCAACTGTGTTCTGTTTTAGGGAGAGAAGAGACAGTCGGCGTTCTGCTGCCTAATTCCATTGGCCACGTAGTGACATTGTTTGCTTTATTTTATCTGGGAAAAACTCCTGCCATTCTTAATTTTAACGCGGGAATCGCAACTATCCTGGATTGCAGTGCATTTGCAGGGGTCAAGACGATCGTGACCTCCCGTGCTTTTATTGAGAAAGGCAATTTTGTCGAGCTGGACGCCAGACTGGCAGAGAAATTCCGGGTCGTATATCTGGAAGATCTCAAAATACAGGTTGGGCTGGTTGACAAGCTATCCGCCCTTTGTAAGTATTTGGCCAAGACGCCGGCAAAACGGGATGGCAGTTTAATCCTGTTTACCAGTGGCACAGAGAGCAAACCCAAAGGAGTAGTGCTGCGCCATAAACAGGTCTTGGCCAACATCCATCAAGCAAGCAGTGTGATCGATTATACCCATAAGGACAAAATGTTGAATGCGCTGCCGATGTTTCATTCCTTTGGCTTAACCGCGGGGACGCTATTGCCGGTTTTAAACGGTGTGGAGGTGTTCCTTTATCCGAGCCCGCTGCACTACAGAACGATACCGGAGATCGCTTATGATCGAAATATCACGATCTTTTTAGGCACGCCTACCTTTCTTCATGGCTATGCTAAATTTGCCCACCCTTATGATTTTTACAATTTGCGCTACGTTCTTTCGGGCGGCGAAAAGTTGAAAGATGAAGTGCGGCAATTGTGGCAGGATAAGTTTGGCATCCGTATATTGGAAGGATATGGGGCTACTGAAACGGCGCCGGTACTCAGTTTAAATACGCCATTGCTTCACCAGACCGGTACGGTAGGACGGTTTTTGCCTGGTATTGAGTACCGCATAGAGGAAGTGCCCGGCATTGAAGAGGGCGGCGATCTATGGGTAAAAGGGCCTAACGTGATGGAAGGATACCTGTTGTATGGAAAAGGATTTGTTCCGGCTTCCGAATGGTATAATTGCGGTGATGTGGTCAGTGTTGACAGTGATGGCTTCCTTAGTATTAAATCAAGGCTTAAACGGTTTGCCAAAGTTTCCGGTGAGATGATCAGCCTGGATGCTATTGAAGAAATAGCGGAAAAATGTTTTGGTACGGATCGGAACGCCGCTACCAACCTTCCCGATGTTAAGCGAGGGGAAAAGATAATCCTTTATACGATGTATAAAAATGCTTCCCGGCAGATGTTGCGGGAATTCATGAGCCATACCCGTCAAAGCATGTTGTCCCTGCCGGCGGAAGTTATTGTTGTGGATAAGCTGCCTCTCTTGGGAAGTGGCAAGGTTGATTACGTCACGCTCAAGGGACTTGGGCGTGAGAAGGCTGGAGAAGCAGGTTTTCAGTGAAAAATAGGGAATGTTTGTATAAATACTTTACAGCGTAAGGAGTTGGGAATTTTGAAATTATTGACCATGCAAAAGGGATCGGAATATGGATTGGGTGTTCTCACTGAACAAGGAATATTGGACGTTGAACGGGCGGCTGCTTATTTTTCCCGGACTGTTCCTTGTACTATGGATTCTTTGATTAAGAGTGGTACAAATGGCTATGAGGTTCTGGCAAATCTTGTTGTCCGAGCAAGCGCCGCGAACGAAACTTCGCTGTTTTTGCCGGAAAAAAGTATTGTTTATGGTTCTTGCGTCACAAATCCGGAAAAAATTCTTTGTGTGGGACTAAATTACCGCAGGCATGCTGTTGAAACCAATTTGCCCATTCCCACTTCCCCTGTTTTGTTTAGCAAATTTAATAATTCACTAGCCGCCCATCAACAGGCAATTCCAATTTTGCCGATTGCTGAAAAAATCGATTATGAAGTCGAATTGGTCATAGTGATCGGTAAAACTGCGAAAAACGTTGCGGAATCGGAAGCGCTATCCTATGTATTTGGTTATGCAACCGGAAACGATTTGTCCGCCCGCGACCTTCAATTTAAAAACAGCCAATGGCTGCTTGGCAAGACGTGCGATGGTTTTGCGCCTGTTGGTCCCTATCTTGTGACGGCAGATGAAGTGTCAGATCCTAACCAGTTGCATTTGGAATGCCGTGTAAATGGAGAAATCCGGCAGTCGTCCAATACGAAGGATATGATTTTTACGTGCGCAGAATTAATCAGTTATATTTCGCAATATATGACATTAAAACCAGGCGATCTGATCTTTACAGGGACGCCTGAAGGTGTTATTGTCGGGTACCCTCAGGAGAAGCAGGTGTGGTTGAAGGCCGGCGATGAAGTCGTAACTTCCGTCGAAGGCTTGGGCGAATTACGGGTTTTATTGGCGTAATCCTGCTGAACAATAAAATTATCCTTTTTGGAGGGGTATATATGCAAAAGATGAAATGGTTTGCGCTTGTGATTTGTTTTACAATGATTGCGGTGTTCCCGTTAAGTACTTTCGCCTCCGAACAGAAGACCGGAGGCGAACTTACGGCCAAGATTGAAGGGGCAAACTTTTGGACATCTTATTATTCCACTTCTTATGGCGGAGAAGAGACAGTCACTGTCTATGCGCTAAAATCCGTCGTGGTGGACATTAAAACAGGAAACCAGACGCTTGATTCTTTTACCTTCACTGCAATGGGTGAACAAAGCCACCAATTTTCTTTTCCGATGACAAACGAGCAAAATATTACTGTTCAATACCGGGCGATCACTTATTCCGGGCGGGAATTTGCCTATGCGTTTTCCTATCGTCCGGGAGCAGTGTTGACGATTGCCAATAATACGTCGCCGATTACTGTAAAAACCCCGTTTTTAAATTATCGGTAACGGCCGAACCGATTGAATGGCTTAAAAAAATTCTTCTATTTTGGCATCCAACGAGATAAAACCATACTATCAGCCCACCAGGTTGGTGCATTGATAAAAATAAAATGCGAAAGGTGAGGTTGGATGAAAATGGAACTTATCCAAGTAGAGCAAGAGAAATGTGTACGATGTGGTATTTGTGCGGCGGTGTGCCCGCGAGTAATTATTAAGGTGGGCGCGGAAGGCCCGGAGTGCATGGATCCGGACAGCTGCATTGCTTGCGGGCATTGTGTTTCCGTATGTCCGTATTCGGCACTAAACAATATTCGTGCACCGCTTACCGGACAAACTTCTGTAGAATCTTTTCGGGGAATCGATGGGGATGCTATTTATCAATTTCTTAGATCCCGCCGGTCTATTCGCTGTTACAAAACAACACCGGTCCCTAGGGAGCAATTGCTTCGGCTTATGGACATTGCCCGCTTTGCTCCGACGGGCGGGAATTCGCAAGGAATATCCTATCTAGCCATAGAGGACCCTGAAACATTACGAAAAATCACAGATCAAACAATTAACTGGATAGAGGAACATAAAATCTATCCAAGTTATGTTGCAGCCTATCGCAGTGACGGTAAAGATGTGATACTGCGAAATGCGCCTTGCCTTGTCGTAGCATTTTCTTCCAAAGACTTCACGCGGGGAAGAGAAAATACCCACTTTTCCCTTGCGTATGTTGAACTTTATGCTTCAGCGATCGGGTTAGGAAGTTGTTGGGCCGGTATTTTCGAGGCGTGCGCGTCTTCGGGTTATCGACCATTGCTCGAATTGTTGAATTTGCCTGAGGATAAAGTGGTTACCGGCGCTATTATGGTAGGCTATCCAGAGTATCGTTATTATAGGCTTGTCGACCGAAATCCCCTTGATCTGACCTTTTTTTCTCCGGTTAAAGAAAAAAATGGGTATGAATATTATGTTCGGGATAGCATTAAGGGGATTGTAGAAACGTATGATGAAGCAGTAAAAATCATGAAAACACATGGGTTGGAAAGGACACATCGATACACTAATGGCGATGCAACGGAATATTGGACAGAAACCGGTGAAGTTGAAGAAGACGATGATCTGCTTTATGCTCCGTCCATAACAAGGCTTTCACCGAGTGGAAAATTTTTCAATGAGTAAAACAAATGGTAGTGATGATTAGCAGCTTAACTATGGCAGGAGGGCTAAGCGTGACACCGAAAACAACCCGGCGAGGGTTCGATACCGAAGACCGAAAATGGTTTTCGGGAAAAAATATTGAAAAACTCCGTTTTGCCCAGCAGGACGTTCGATGGTTATTGGATAGAGGGTATAAAATGGGCGGAACAGTCGATTTCGTTGGCGGACATTATCAGCTATCGTCCCGGCAACGGATAGCCCTGCAAAGGGCAACCGCTTCCAAACGACAGTATGAACAAAGAAAAGCAACCATGCTTCCAATGGAATTTGCGAAAGATGGTTGTATTTATATCGATGGGTTCAATCTGATTATCACACTCGAAGTAGCCCTCTCCGGCAGTGTATTGATCTTGGGCAATGATGGGGTTTTAAGGGATCTGGCAGGTTTGCGGGGGACGTATAGCATCATTGAACAAACGGATATGGCTTTGTATTTTATTGGCGAATCGCTGCGTAAGTTTGCGGTACCGGAAGTGAATTTTTTTCTTGACGCGCCAGTTTCAAATTCCGGTAAGTTGAGGCAGAAAATAGTAGAGCACTCAGTTGGCTGGGAAATTCCTGTTGCCGTGGAACTGGTGCCTAATACGGATGCTATTCTGGCCCAAAAGGCAAGGATTGTCACTGGTGATTCAGTTTTGCTGGATGAATGCGGTAGTTGGTTTAATCTATCGAAACAAATAGTTGACGATTATATACAGGGGGCCTGGATTGTAAATATGAATGGCCGAGCCTCTGTGGTTCAAACCGCGGAACCAACTGTTTTCCCCAGTAACTTTGAACGGTGAAACCAGAGAGAAGGAGTATTTTGTAAAGCCATGCCGAGAAATAATCCGATTTTAACGTATACGAATACGATGTTTTATCCTTTAGCTCCTCGTACCGATGAGGTGAAGACGGAAGATATTGCCCACGCCTTATCGCAAATGTGCCGGGCAAACGGCCACTTCAAAAGTTTTTACAGTGTCGCACAGCACTCCATCAACTGTGCCCAGGAAGCGGAAGCAAGAGGTTTGTCAGTAAGAGTTCGATTGGCTTGCTTGCTTCATGATGCCAGCGAGGCATATATTTCTGATATCACCAGACCGGTTAAATATTTTTTGGAGGACTACAAAAAAATTGAACAGAATCTGCAAAAAGTTATTTATTCCAAGTTTGGAATTGACAACTTAACGAGCATGGAACTAAGGCAGATTGATGAGATTGATAATGCTTTGCTGGAATACGAATTTAAAAATTTACATCATCAAGGGTTTCAGAAAAATCCCCCGCCAATTTTCTCACTCCCGGATGTTTCCGAAAAAAATATGGCCTCTGTGGAACATGAGTTCATTTGTTTAACCCGGCAGATACAGGAAGCGTTGCAGCAATTGAAGGGGACAGTCCGGATTGAAGCCCAGAAAGCAATATGAATAGTTACAGTTCTCGTATTACCCTGGCGACACTGGAAAGGGGGCATCCGTTTCGGTGCCGTGTTTTTTAAATATTCTGTGATATTTTGTGTTACAATAAGGATAACAGCAGCTAACGAGAAGTTTTCTGTTATAGTAGTATAAATATTGTGAGGAAGGTGAACAAAGTGCCTGCAGCCAGAATTTCGCCTGAAGACCTCATGACAAGGATGAAATCCGAAGATGTGTTGATTGTCGATGTGAGGCAGGATGAACCTTATGAGAAGAGCAGCCGGAAGATAGCCGGCAGTGTAAGGGTAGAGCCGAATGATGATGAAGCGATTAAAGCGTTTATGAAAACACTTGGCAAAACAAAACCGGTAGTAACTTATTGCACTTGACACAAAGAATACACAAGCGCCCGTGTGGCGAACATTATGACACGAGAAGGTTTTACTGATGTGCATGCTCTATTAGGCGGTTTTGATGCCTGGGAAAGAGCCGGTTATCCAACCGAAGCGAAATAATGAAAAAACCCGGCTTCTGCCAGCGCTGATAAGGTTCAGTTTGGCAGAAGCCGGGTTTTCTAAGTCCATCGGAAAGTATAATATTTTATCCGATGGACATAAGTGCAACCAGCGGCTTGCACCGTCGCTAAAAAGCTCGGCGCAAACCGGGTTTTCTAATCATTCGTTTTGCGATATCCGACGGTTGTCCCCAGGATAATTTTTTGTTCAGGACGCAGCTTTAGAATTTGCGCAAGTGTGTCTTTGTCTATGGAAAGACGGGGTACCGATGCAAAACCTTCCGAGGTGCAAAACAAGGCAACATTTTCAGCAATAAAGCCTACATCCAGGTTGGCTATTGTCATTTTTTCGTTTACGTTCGTTGTCCAGTTCATTTTTGCCAGGTCGGCAACATAGATTAAATTTACCGGCGCTGTTGCTACGTAGGCGTCCAATCCGGCATGTTTCCGGAAATCGCCTGCAGCGATAGATAGTAGTTCATTATTTGCCGGATCATAGCTATAAATTCCATTCTTTACAATTACATAAATTGTAAATTCTTGCAAGTTCCTAGCCGAAGGCGCAGTGCGACGCCCATTTTCTCGTGTTATTCCATCCGCAGCCCACAACAGGTTGGATAAATCCTGCAGCGTAAAATCCTGGTCTGCATAGCTTCTTTCTGATTTTCTTTCTTTCAATACTTGCATTAAAGGTTTTCCTCGATCCGTTTCGGCGGGCATAAGTTTTATTGTTGGCAAATCGGAAAATTTTTCTGCGGGTTGCGGTCTGCCAACCAACTTGCTTTGAGCGGCTTGCCGGATTTGCGTAAATTTTTCCGCCAAGTAAGGAAGCCCTCCTCGTGTATATATAAGGAAACCAAATATTGACAAGAAAATGAGGTTAAAAATTAACGATATGCCGATTAAGAATGTTTTCATTCTATACTCTCCTCGCATAAGTTGTCGATGTTTTGCTGCGTTAAGAAAGGATGTTGGTCAAAGAGGTATATAAATTTACCGGCGGAGAAAAGAAGCGAAAACCGCCAAAAGGCGGTTTTGATTGTTATGTATATTATATACATTTATGGGCATCAATGATCGCCGTTACTTCGGCATCAATGATCTCCTGCGGGTCGCTATCCAGGTAGTTGAGTTGTTCTTGGGCGCCGCATTTCAGGCACTCAAGCAACATGTAGCCATCGTATTCATTGTCGAGAAGATAGCGGTTGTCGGTAATTCGCCAATCTGTTTTCATTGTGTATTCCTCCTCGTTATAAGGATAGGGGCTATTTTTTATTCCTGTTTTGGAGGATTTTGACTTGTTCTCCTTTAATTAATAATTCATGTTTATATTATATCCATTTTGACAAATGATCGATAAATCCTGCAGAAAATTGAAAATTCAGAATAAATAACTGCGGATTTCACATCGCGGACGAAGCGTGTTGCGTGAGAGGAGTGGGTTTAATGCTTGCAGATACAAAAACTTATCCTCTGCTCCTACTGGTTTCCATCCTGCTATTTTTGTTGTGGTCGGTGATCAATCCTTATGATTTATTTACCTGGTTCTTGGAAGTTTTGCCGGTATTGATCGGAATCGTTGCTTTGATTTATTTATATCCACGGTTTAAATTTTCTAATTTTGTGTATACGTTAATCTGGATCCATGCAATCATTTTGATCATTGGGGGGCATTATTCCTATGCCGAAATGCCTCTTTTTAATTGGATACGCGATGCTTTTTCCCTTGATCGTAATTATTATGACCGGGTGGGACATTTCGCCCAGGGTTTTTTCCCCGCGATTATCTCGCGTGAAGTTTTGTTACGGCAGACTCCTTTGAAGCAGGGCAAGTGGCTGAATTTCATTATTGTCAGTATTTGTTTGGCGTTCAGTGCAGCGTATGAATTGTTTGAGTTCGCCATGGCAAAAGCGCTCGGAGCAACTGCAGATTCTTTTTTGGGAAGCCAAGGCGATATATGGGATGCCCAATGGGACATGACATACGCTTTAATTGGCGCTATTTTAGCTCTTGCTATATTAGGTAGAATCCATGATTGTGTTATGGGGGAAATGGATCGAAGTTATGAAAGGTAGGGGTTACAATGGATCAAATTGAAACAGCAATATCCTTGTTGAAGAAAATGGCGGGCCAAGAACGGGTCGGGGTGGAAGAAATCGAGCAGGCGATTAGCGCCCTCGAGGCAGCCAAAGATATTGTCGGTACAGAAAATGAGGAAACAATTGATAAAATTGATGAACTGCAGGATTATTTTGATTATGTATTGGCGTCCAATCGTCCGATTGATTTGGCGGAAGCAAAGCAAGAAATAACTGCTTTGCTTGAAGCTCTTGGAGCGTGATAAGTCGTGGAACAAAAGAAGGTTTCGGGTTTGGATCGATATAAAGGCTGTTTATTGAGGTTGGCAATTGGAGACGTGCTGGAAACAGCACTGGAGTTTCAACCTCCTGGATCGTTTGCGCCCATTACGGATATTATTGGCGGGGGACCGTTCCAGCTAAAACCGGGTCAGTGGACGGATGATACGTCTATGGCCAAAATGATACTCTGGGCAAATGAACGGAAAAGCAAGCCGTTGTTGCCGATGGCACACGGCAGCGTATTATAAATAACAATCCAAGAAGACAGGATGAAAGAGTGCAGACAAAGATCGCTGACATCATTTTATAGTTAATTACAACGAAAGAGTGCAGGTCTTACCGCATGCGGTAAGACCTGCACTCTTTCGTTCGATATAGGTTCAGGGTATTAGAGACAAAGCCAACTTGTCACACAAAACACGCTAACCATCCAAAAAACATTAATAGCAAAGATAAGTTTCAACATGTCCATGCGGTCTTTGTGATTGCCGGACAGGTAAGCGACTCCGACGCCGCCTGTGAGTGCTTCAAACATGGAACACCCTCCTTTCCAAACGTATTACAATTGATGTGTTGTGAGGTATTTTGGAGAACCTGATTGTTAATTTATAATATATTCTAGAACTAATTCTAGAATATATTATAAATTAACAACTGTCAAGTATTTTTTTATCAATAAAAGTAATGTTATTGGCAATATTTGAGATGCGGGATTATTGAATGATTGACAGCAACGGCGGAGTAGCTTAGAATTAAAACATTAGTTATCAAGTGTAAAATAGGATAGAGGTATATGCTGGTTATCGGATGCAACCCGGAGTATATGCCGACAGAATAATTATTTGCTGGAAAATTTATATTTTTCGGTTGCTTGATTCAAATACAGGAGGCGCTGATTTGTGACAGAAAAAAAGATACCTTTTACCCTAGAACAACTGGCAGAGATAATCCGCCAATATCCTACCCCGTTTCATATTTACGATGAAGAAGCGATCCGGAAAAACGTTCGGCAGTTGTTGGCGGCTTTTTCCTGGGCGCCTGAGTTCAAAGAATATTTTGCCGTCAAGGCAACTCCGAATCCGTCAATTTTAAAATTGTTAAGGGAAGAGGGAGTCGGCGCGGATTGCAGTTCCCTTCCGGAACTTATGTTAGCGGAGATGAGTGGCATTACCGGTGAAAATATCATGTTTTCATCGAATGATACGCCGGCTGAGGAATATCTTAAAGCCCGCGAATTGGGAGCAATTATCAACCTGGATGATATCAGCCATATCGATTTTTTAGAAAAACATGCCGGTATTCCTGATATTATATCCTTCCGCTACAATCCTGGTCCATTGATGCAAAGCGGCAATACGATTATTGGTTATCCGGAAGAAGCCAAGTACGGTTTGACCCGCAAACAGATCGTTGAAGCTTACCATATCATGAAACAAAAGGGCGTTAAACGTTTTGGAGTTCACACCATGGTGATTTCGAATGAATTGAACCCCGACAGTTTCATAGCAACCGCCAGCATGATGTTTGATTTGATTGTCGATATTCATAAAGAAGTAGGCATCAAGTTTGAATTTGTCAACTTGGGCGGTGGGATTGGCATTCCCTACAAGCCTGAACAGCAGGCAGTGGATTTACAATATGTCGGCCAGGGAATTAAAGAGGTGTATGAAGACAAGATTGTCGCCAATGATCTTCATCCGCTGCGCATTGCGATGGAGTGCGGCCGCATGATTACCGGGCCGTATGGGTACTTGGTCTCAACGGTTCTCCATAAAAAAGAGATTTATAAAAATTATGTAGGTCTTGATGCTTGTATGGCCAATTTAATGCGGCCGGCTTTGTACGGCGCTTATCATCATATCACCGTAGTCGGTAAGGAGAACCTTCCCTCGGATCATGTGTATGATGTGACAGGTTCTTTGTGCGAAAATAATGATAAGTTTGCTGTGGATCGGGCACTTCCGGTCATGGAGGTAGGGGATATTGTTGTTATCCATGATGCCGGGGCGCATGGATTTGCCATGGGTTTCAATTATAACGGCAAGCTGCGGTCGGCCGAATTGCTTTTGAAGCCTTCCGGCAAAGCAGAATTGATCCGTAGGGCCGAAACGGTTGACGATTATTTTGCAACGTTGAATATGTAATCAAAAATCAGGAGGAACAAAGAGCTGTGCTGTTTGTTCCTCCTGATTTTTTGTCCAATTATGCGCTGGATTGGGATGGATAGCAAATAAATCTGTATTAGATAGGAAAATCCTTTTTTTAACCGAATTTGATAATATGTATCAAAATGTGGAGAGAAAATTGTTTGCGTATGGCTAAGACTGCTTTTGCCAAACCGAGCTTATCATTGCGTGGGGAAGGTGAAAAAATGATTCCAATCCGGGATAATAATCCCACGTATTCCAAACCGTTTGTCATGTACGGAATCATTCTATTGAATGTATATGTTTTTTATCGGGAAGTTGTTATCAGCGATCCTATGTTACAGCGTATCATTTTTGACTTTGGATTAGTTCCGGCTGAACTTGTGCAAGGAGTGACGCAAAATCCGCTTCATTTAGGAATATATATACCGCTTATTACAAATTTGTTTTTACATGGCGGCTGGCTGCATATAATCGGAAATATGTGGTATTTGAAAATTTTTGGGGATAACATTGAAGATCGAATAGGGCATGGCCAATTTTTACTTTTTTATATTTTGTGCGGGATTGTGGCAAATGTGGCTCAAGTTATAATTGATCCCGCTTCGCAGACCCCGACAATAGGGGCAAGCGGGGCAATTTCCGGTGTGCTTGGGGCATATGTGCTATGTTTTCCTTGGGCCAAGGTGAGTACTCTTGTACCAATTTTCTTTTTCCTGACGATTATTGACATTCCTGCGCTTTTATTTATTGGCTTCTGGTTTTATCTGCAATTGTTAAGCGGGACCGCGGCTTTGACAACTGCCGGATCGAATGTTGCATGGTGGGCGCATATCGGCGGTTTCGTGGCGGGCATGATACTTGTTGTTTTGTTTCCGAAACGCCAATACTACAAAGATTACGATATTCGTTAAATTTGTAAGGTTGTAAAAAGATGTGGATTGCTATTTGCGCAAATAATGGATAAGCTCCGGCCGTTATGACCGGAGCTTATCCATTGTCAGATAGGTTGGTTTATCTCGTTAACAGGCTGTAATACCCACAGGGCACAGGGACCCCGCCGTCTTAGGTCGGGAATCAACAGGCTATAAAACTCGAACTAAGTTCGCTCTAAGGGTTCGGCGGGGGCAATAATCCCCTCCGAACCTAAGGCTCACTTATATTGGCAATAAAAATGTGTATTCAGGCTTCTACGATTTTAAAATTGCATAAGCCCGTTCGTTTTGCGCATCGGAAATAAAGGGGATATTTGTTTCGCGTTCCGTTTCGCGGTTGACCGATGCAATATCATTCCGGGCAATAGCAGAGATTGAAAATTTACGCGCTCCGGCCATGAACTGCTGTAAGCCGGCTTGCAGTTTGTCTGTGCAAGTCCACATCGCAATCGCGCCATACGGGATATTTTTCATTTCCGCTTTGCCGACTTTTTTCTGAACATCATAATAGCCGGCAAAAATTTCGGAAGCGATTTTTCCGTGTTCGTGGACACTGGAAGGAAGTTTTTCCCAGTTGCCGGAAACTTTTGATCGGCGTTCCGGGTGCAGCGCGCCTTCGATGTTGGAGCCCAGGAAGCCGGGGATCATCATGCCGCGGCCCATGCAAACAAGTTTGACAAATGGCGCGCCCAATGACAAGGCCTTAAAGATATGGTCTTCTCGAGCCAAGCCTCCGCCAAAGGCCATATCAACAACTTTCGTTCCATTATCGGACAATATTTTGGCATATTCATA
>JAGFXW010000023.1 GCA_017861495.1 Bacillota bacterium | reverse complement strand
CGACTGCATCTCATTATTGGATCGCAAGTTTTGCAGCCCTTTTTTTACTTCATCATTTGTCCATTCATTTAACAACAACCGTTCGATTGGCTTTTTTGTATTCAAATACAAGGCAATCTCGTCAAAAATAATTTGTCCTTCGCGGTCATCATCGGTTGCGGCAATAATTCCGTCGATATCTTCCCGTTCAATTAAGCTGTGAATGATGTCAACTTGTTTTTTTGCTCCGGTATCAATTTGGTCCTTATTCCGATCCGAAGTTTTAATCTTATATTTAAATTCATTTGGTATATAGGGAAAATAATCCAATTTCCAGCCTTTGAGATCTGGATTATAATCTTTTAGATCATAAAGCTGGAGTAAATGGCCAAATGCCCATGTGATTACATAGTCATTCCCTTCGATAAAACCATCTTTTCTAGCTTTGGCATGGATTGCATCGGCAATGTTTCTGGATACGGATGGTTTTTCAGCGATAATCAATTTTTTCATTTCAATCCTGGCACCTCTTTGCAAAAAAACGGGAATCCCGTTGTCACAGGATTCCTGTCTGCATGATATTGAAATAATGATACGTAGTTGCTCTGCTTACACAAGACAACCAGTTTATCTCAAAGGTACAATTCTGTATGATAAGGTAAAAGTCCTGCCGATAGTTCGAGTAGAAGACGAGTAGTGGGTTATAATTTAAGGGAATAAATATTCTATGTTCGAAAGGAATTTCCCCTTTTTTCTATAATGTTTTTTAATAAGAGGAAGACAATGAGCGGTGCAATAAACTTGGGGGGATGAAGGTTGTGGATTTAGGCGATCTCACCATAGCGGTGGAAAAATTTCTCCGGGATAATTCACTTAATGTTGTTAACGGATTGCATAATATGCCAATTTTTGATATACCCTTGCTTGGTGTTGCGCAGGCCAATGACCCTCTGTTTGAACGGTTACGCGCTGATGATGCCGTGGGCAGGCTCCACAAATTGCCGCAAGACTGGCTGGTGGGCGCAAAAAGTGTGCTGTCTTATTTTTTGCCGTTTTCTTTAGAGGTAAGGAAGGCCAACCGACCGGCCGGCTTGCCAGCCATAGAATGGTTGTACGGGCGTATCGAGGGAGAAAGCGTGAATGATGCGCTGCGGAATTTTTTGGTTCAACTATTTTCTGAGGCGGGATATACAGCGGTTGCTCCTTGCTTGGATGAACGGTTTAGTGTGGTTGCCGGAAAAAGCAATTGGTCGGAGCGCCATGTTGCTTTTGTAGCCGGCTTGGGAACCTTCAGTCTGAATCGTTCCTTGATTACCAGGCGGGGCTCCGCCGGGAGGATTGGCAGTGTAGTTGTTGATGCGGAGATGACTCCAACACCGCGTTATTATGCTTCGCTGGATGAGAATTGTTCAAAATGCGGCGTCTGCGTTCCTCGTTGCCCGTCGCAAGCAATCAGTGAGGGGGGCAAGGATAATACGGTCTGCGGCCAATACATAGAACAAATGAAAGTGTTGTACAAGCCGCGGTATGGCTGCGGAAAATGTCAAACGGCAGTTCCGTGTGAGGCTGGAATACCAAGAAAATAAGGAGGAAAACGAGTATGCTTTTTTCACCTTTGCTGCTTCGGGGTTTGGCGCTTAAGAACCGGATTGTTATGCCGCCGATGTGTATGTATTCGTCAGAACGGGATGGGCTTGCCAATGAATGGCACTTTACCCACTATGTGTCCCGGGCGGTAGGACAGGTTGGCTTTATTATTATGGAAGCCACAGGGATTGAGGATGGTGGCCGGATTACTGAAAATGACCTGGGGATATGGAACGACGCTCAAGCCGAGGGATTAAAAAGGATTATCGATGCGGTGCATAGTAAGGAAAGCAAGATTGCAATCCAGCTGGGTCATGCCGGCAGAAAAAGCGAAGTGCCTTACCTGGAGCCGGTTGCGCCGTCTGCGCTGCCTTTCAACGCTGAATACCGGACTCCCCAATCGCTGACTGTATCGGATATTCAACGGATTGTCGACAATTTTCGACTGGCCGCGATCCGGGCAGTCAAAGCAGGGTTTGATGCCATCGAACTCCATGCGGCGCATGGATATTTGATCAATCAATTTTTATCCCCGTTGACAAACCGGCGAGAGGACGAATATGGCGGAACGGTTCAAAACAGGGTGAGAATTTTGGCGGAAGTTGTCGAGGCGGTGCGAAATGAACTTCCTTCGACGATGCCTTTGGTTGTAAGGGTATCCGCTTATGAATATGAACCGGAAGGAAATTCGCCGGAAATGGTAGGCGAAATGCTGAATATGATCAAAGGCAAGGGGATTGATCTGGTGCATGTGAGCTCGGGCGGAGTGACGCCGGCGGCACCGCGCGCATACCCAGGATATCAAATCGGCTTTGCGGCGGCAATTAAAGAAAAAACAGGATTGCCGGTCATTGGCGGAGGGTTGGTTACGGAACCGGTCCAGGCCGAGCAGATTGTCAAAGCCGGGATTGATTTGGTTTTCCTCGGCCGCGAATTGCTGCGGAATCCGTATTGGCCGCTAATGGCGGCTAAAACGCTGGGCGAAGATATTTCTTGGCCGAAACCTTATTTGCGGGCAAAATCCTAATTAACCATACGATTACAAAAATAGGTCATCGAAACGACAAAAATCGGCCGGAACAAACTGGTTCGATTTTTGTCGTTTTTGCTTCAAAAAATATCACCTGTGATATGCCTCACAGTCAAGAAGAATGGTTTATCGTATGATAAGGACAGGAGAAATATCAGGCGGGAATGATGAAAAACGGCCTGTGGGAGGGAAACAGGATGTTGCCTAAAAATGCTAATTTGCAAAAAATACGTGATAATAAACGGACCTATGGGATTACGCCGCACTTACCGGGCGGTTTTATAAAACCGGAAACCCTGCGCCGGTATGCAGAAGTAGCGGAAAAATACGGCGCGGTTTTAAAAGTTACTTCCGCACAACGCATCCTAATCACAAATTTGCAAGCGGATGACGTGGAAAAAGCCTGGCAGGATCTTGGCATGCAGCCGGCTATGGGGGCGGCAAACTGTGTGCGCAGCATCAAAGTTTGCCCGGGAACGGCGTTTTGCAAACGTGCGAAGCAGGACAGTGTAAAACTGGGCTTGGAATTGGACCGTTTGTATCATGCGCAGGAAATGCCGTCACGCATGAAGATAGGAGTTGCCGGTTGTCCTAATTCTTGCTCGGAAATCTATGTTAAAGATATTGGCGTGTTGGGAACCGACAAAGGGTGGACGGTTTATGCGGGCGGAACCGCCGGTGCGCATCCCAGGCTGGCCGACGAGATTGCAGCTGATCTGAGTTATGAAGAAGTGCTGCGCTTGGTTGCCGTTATCGTACAATATTATCGCAAGTATGCGGAAATCGAGAGGGTAGGACAGTTAATTGAGCGAGTGGGCCTGGAAAAATTCCGGGCTGATATTTTGGCAGAGTTTACCGGCGCTCCACAAACGGATCCAAGTCTTGATATACAACGGGCAGAAGTGGTAAATCCGGCGGAGCCGGCGGCGCTTGCAACCGGCCGGTTAATTGCCGGGGACCCTATTACGGCCCAAAGCATTATCAGTGATATTATCCAAGTGTATCCACAAACCATACCGGTTTTACGATCGTTTGGCATGGGCTGCCTTGGCTGTCCGTCATCTACGGGAGAAGAACTCGAAAAAGCGGCCGGCATCCATGGATTGAATCTAGACGGGTTGTTGTTGGCTTTGAACCAAGTTATCTAATATGGAAAACTAAAGGAGGACATTGGCATGAGCGCGTTTTTGGGGCCGATCCATTATTGGCTGTATCAAAAAATTAAATTGGTCAATGACAGGGAGCAATTGCTGTGTGACAAAGCAGGGAATCTCTTTGGCGAAACTGTAGAAGAAATTAGAGGCGGTGTTTGGGATACATACGGCAGTCCACCACCGGATATCGATCTCGCTGAGTTGATTGACTGCAATAATATTCATGGCTGGCTGCAACGCCAGATCACGTTGGCGGAAGTACGGGAAGCGGCGCTCGTTCGCGACTTGGTTGATCTTTACGGACCGGCGGCAACGGAATTGGCGGCAGATCTCTTTACGGCGCAGGCATCTGTTTGCGGGACCATCGCAAGGAAACAGGACAAATATGATGGTAACAGCGCCGCCGGTATTTATGCGGCCCTCAATGACGTCAGGCTCAATGGGATGCCTTGTGACCAAGCGGATGCGGTGCTGGAAAATACCGTTGAAACGGTAGTGTGGGAAAGTGGTCCCCGCCTGCAGGAGAGTAGTTGGAAAAAGGCCAATGTTGATCCGGCGATCATGAATCCTTTATATCAGAATTGGCTAACGGCCTTTGTTTCCGGAATGAACCCGGAATTTACCTGCCAACAGCTGTTGGAAATGACAAAGGGCGACTCGGTAAACCGCTGGTGTATCGTGCGGAAATAACCTTACAAACAGCAAAATGACTTTTCGCATTTCTTCTCCGGGAAAACGAAAAGTCATTTTGCTGTTAAAGTCCGATTTGTGGTACAATTACAGTAATGTTTTTGCCGGTATCGGCGGCCGTTATACCATACATTATTTAGGGGGTAACACAGTGTCGGAACAATTTGCCCGTATAAGAGAGGGCATATATAAGCGGTATCATTTGAACCCATTTGTTACATTATTGAAGATGAAGATCACCGATTTAGAAGAAGGTGCGGCAAAGATGGAAATGCCGGTACTGGAAGATATGCATACCAATTTGTTTAATGTGGCGCATGGCGGCGCTTTGTCGGCATTGGCAGATACTGTTATGGGCGTAGTGTGCGCAACCTTGCGCAAAAAAGTAGTGACGTTGGAAATGAATCTGAACTATATTCGCGCGGCTGGGCCGCAAACAGCCATCCGGGCAAGCGGGACGCTGCTCCATAATGGAAATCGCACCATTGTTGCGGAAGCTGAGATTGTAGACGGTGCAAACACATTGCTGCTGAAGGCGAGAGCCACTTTTTTTGTCATAGGCGAATTTTCTTTTGCGCCGGAAGAAGGGCAGAAACCGGAATGATGAGAAGTGCTGCATTGCCGTACCGCGAAATATTGACGACGGACAAGGATCTTTGCGTGGGTTGTAATAAGTGTGTTGCCCGTTGCATTGTTAAAGCTAATGTGGCGTTCCAGCACAACGGAGTAAATAAGATTAAAGTTGATCCGCACAAATGTATTCATTGCGGGGCCTGCATCCAGGTTTGTGATCACAATGCCAGAAATTTTGCGGACGATACCGACCGTTTTTTTGCCGATTTACAGCAGGGCGTACCCATTTCTTTGATTGTTGCCCCGTCGATCCAATTTACGGTTCCTAATTACCGTAAACTATTTGGCTATCTCAGGTCGATGGGGGTTCGTTTACTGTATGATGTTGCCATTGGGGCTGATATTGCCGTATGGGCATACTTGAAAATTATGGCGGAATGGGATTTGGATTCCGTGATTGCCCAGCCCTGCCCTGTAATTGTAAACTACATTCAAAAATATCGGCCGCAATTGCTTCCTAAACTGGCGCCGGTACATAGTCCCATGATTTGTACAGCTATTTATCTCAACCAATATAAAGCAATCCAGGATCGAATCGCTTTTTTGTCGCCCTGTATTGGCAAAATTGATGAAATGAATGAAAAACATACGCATGGTTTGGTCTCTTATAATGTAACTTCTGAAAAATTGGAGGATTATATACAGAACTATGTCGGGGATCTTAGCGAGTATCCTGAGACGGATTTTGACGACCTAAGCGATGGCCTTGGGACAGTTTTTAGCCGATCGGGCGGGTTGCGGGAAAATATTGAATTCTATTTGAATAATACCTGGGTCAGACAAGCAGACGGGCTGGATCTCGTTTGTGATTATTTGGAAGAATATGCGCTGCGCAGCGGAAGCGGAAAACCGCTGCCGCAAATTGTTGATGTGATTAACTGCCGGCATGGCTGCATTGCCGGTACCGGAATGAACAAAAGCAAGCCGCTTGATGATGTTGATTTTGCGATCAATGCAGTGAAAAAAGACAACATGCGCAAAATAAACCATGGTAGGTCGGAACAAGAAAAATGGAAAACTTTTTCTTTGTTTGATAAGATGCTCCAGATCGATGATTTTCTTCGTACTTATGAGGATAAATCGCAAGCCGTATCCGTTGTTGAAGCGATCGACATCGAGACGGTTTTTGAGCAAATGCATAAAACGACGGAAGATTCACGGAAGATTAATTGCTATGCCTGCGGGTATGGAAATTGTTTTGATTTTGCCCAAGCGGTTGCGCAGGGGGAAAATCATATTGGCAATTGTGCCGATTTCAACCGCAAAGAGTTAATAAAAAAGAATGAATATTTGGTTAAAAAGAATCAGGATATTAAACAACTGCATTATTTAGCTACCCATGATTTTTTGACGAATATTCCTAATCGTTATTATTTGGAAGAATATTTGAGCCAATTAAATACCAAGGCTGAAAAGCAACAAAATGAAAGCGCATTGTTGTTCATTGATTTGGATAATTTTAAGGTGGTTAATGATTCCTTTGGCCATGCGAGCGGGGATCAAATACTGATCCGGCTGGTTGATTGCCTGCAAACTCATTTAGGCCAGGATACTTTTTTGGCCAGATTAGGCGGTGACGAGTTTGCGGCTATTCTAAAAGGGGTTGATTTGGAAAAGGCCCGCAGGATTGCGAATAAACTGTTGCAGGCTTTGGGAACGGAGAATTTTGATTTTCAAGGCCGGCAAACGATGTTAAACGTTACGGCCAGTATCGGCATCACGATGATTGATGGAACACGAGATACGCAAAGCCTGTTTTCGCACGCCGATATTGCTTTATATACTGCGAAAGCGGAAGGGAAAAACAGAATCTTCGTTATTAATCCGGAGGATAAAAAGACGAATTTGTTTGAAACAAACCAAATTATTTTACAGATCCATGATGCCTTTAAAGAAAACCGTTTTATGCTGCATTTTCAACCGGTGTTTAAAAGCACAGGCGCTATTCTGCATTACGAGGCTTTGTTGAGGATGATTGATCCTGCCGGGCAAACCGTTTATCCTAACCGGTTTATGCCGGTAGCCGAGCAATTCGGCTTGATGTCGAGAATTGACCAGTGGGTGGTAAGCTCGGCAATTTCCTTGTTGTCTATGCATCCCGGCGTATCGGTTTTTGTAAACATTTCCGCTGCCAGTCTTGGCGATAGTGAACTACTCAAGTTTATCGAAACTCAAATTCGCAAAAACCGGATTTCGCCTGGTCGCATCGGTTTTGAGATCACAGAAACAGCGGCAATCAAGGATTTAAGCCATGCGGAACATTGGATTCGCAGACTGAAGCTGCTGGGCTGCAAATTTGCCTTGGATGATTTTGGGGCTGGTTTCCTGTCTTTTCTTCATCTGCAAAGGTTGCCGGTAGATTATCTTAAAATTGACGGCTCGTTTATTCATAACCTGGACGAAGATGCCAGAAATAGGGAATTGGTAAAAGCCATGAACGTTGTTGCCCATGCTCTGGGAAAGGAAACGATTGCCGAGTATGTAGAAAATGAAGCCATATGGGCTATCTTGCAGGAATTGCAGATTGATTGCGGACAAGGGTACTTTTTAGGAAAACCATGTTCTTTCCAGGAAACCGTTCATTCGCGGACAATCAGTTAGTGAATGGGAAAATATTCTGAGCATGAATATTGGAGGTGTGGTTATGTCGGTTCATCCATTAGCAGGCCAAAAAGCTCCCAAATCAATTTTGGTAAATATCCCTCGCTTGGTCAGCGCTTATTATGTCAACCATCCGGATGGGAATAATCCGGACCAACAAATTTCATTCGGCACTTCCGGACATCGCGGCAGCTCATTGCAGGGAACATTCAACGAGGATCATATTTATGCCGTTGTGCAGGCCATCTGTTGTTATCGGCAGTCCCAAAGCATAACGGGGCCTTTGTTTCTTGGGTTTGATACGCATGCCTTGTCGGAACCGGCCTTTATAACTGCGGTGGAAGTGCTTGCGGCGAACGGGGTTGCCGTTTTCTGCGCGAAGGACGGAAACTATACCCCCACTCCGGTGATATCGCATGCAATTTTGACATACAATAAAGGCCGGTCAACCGGGTTGGCAGATGGTGTTGTCATTACACCCTCCCACAATCCGCCCGACAGTGGCGGCATTAAGTACAACCCCCCCAATGGCGGACCGGCGGATACCAACGTTACCAAACAAATAGCCGATCTGGCAAATGGTTTTTTGCAAAATGGCAACAAGGCTGTCAAACGCCTGTCCTATGAGAGAGCCTGGAAAAGCGGCCATATACGGGAATATGATTATGTTACAGCTTATGTTAATGATTTAGAGAATGTTATTGATATGGAAGCGATAAAGGCTGCAGGACTGATCCTGGGCGCCGATGCTTTGGGTGGTGCTGGTCTCGGATATTGGCAGCCTATTGCTGAGCGGTATGGACTTACTCTTGAATTGCTGAATGGGCATCCCGATCCAACATTTAGTTTTATGAATCTGGACAGCGACGGAAAAATCCGGATGGATTGCTCATCGCCCTATGCAATGACTGGATTGATTGATTTGAAAGACCGATATGATCTCGCATTCGGCAATGATCCTGACTTTGATCGTCACGGCATTGTAACGAAGAGTGCAGGACTTTTAAACCCTAACCATTTCCTTTCGGTGGCGATTTCTTATTTATTCCGTCATCGCAAGGATTGGCCGGCCAATGCGGCCATTGGCAAAACGCTGGTTACCTCTTCGATGATTGACCGCATCGCTGCCGATCTTAATCGAAAATTAATGGAAGTCCCGGTTGGTTTCAAATGGTTTGTCGAAGGATTACTGGATGGTTCGCTCGGCTTCGGCGGCGAGGAAAGCGCGGGCGCTTCTTTCCTGCGCAGAGATGGTACTGCCTGGTCTACCGATAAGGACGGGTTCATTCTCTGTTTGTTGGCTGCGGAAATCACGGCCAAAACCGGACGGGATCCTGGTGAACATTATCGGGATTTGACCGGACGTTTTGGCGCGCCGGCGTACGAACGGATTGATGCGGATGCCAACGCGCAGCAAAAAGCCATCTTGACGAACTTATCGCCGGAACAGGTGACAACAATGACTCTGGCCGGAGAAAAAATTATTGCCAAACTGACTAAGGCACCGGGAAACCAGGAGAACATTGGCGGTCTTAAGGTTTGTACGGAAAATGGCTGGTTTGCGGCCCGGCCTTCCGGAACGGAAGACGTGTATAAGATTTATGCGGAGAGCTTTAAAGGCATTGAGCATCTTAGGAAAATACAGGAGGAAGCAAAAGTCATTGTTAATGACGCTTTTGCGGTTGCCGGTGTGTAAAAAAAGGTTTTTCCCCCTTGCTGTTGAAATGTTTTTTATAAGTGCAAATGAGAGGGAGGAGAAAAGCTATGCTTAAAGAGTTTAAAGAATTTATTATGCGGGGCAATGTTGTGGATTTGGCTGTCGGGATTATTATCGGCGGCGCATTCGGGAAAATTATCACATCGTTTGTCAACGATGTTCTGATGCCACCGATCGGCCTATTGCTTGGCAAAGTTGATTTTTCCAATCTCTTTATTAATTTATCCAGCGGATCTTATCCCACCTTAAAAGCGGCAAAGGATGCCGGAGCGGTGACGTTAAACTATGGCGTTTTTTTGAACACCGTGATTGATTTTCTAATTGTCGCGTTTGCGATTTACCTGCTGATTGTTCAAATCAACCGGCTTAAACGCGAACCAGAAAAACTTCCGCCGACTACGAAAGAGTGCCCGTTTTGTTTTTCTGCGATCCCGTTGAAAGCAAGCCGGTGTCCGAATTGCACTTCTACATTGGAAAATTAATCTGATAAAAGCAAAAAGAGTTGGAACCGTTCACTCGATTGACGGTTCCAACTCTTTTTGCTTTATTCGTTAAGAAACGATTTGTGAATTTCGGTTCCATAGCGGCGGATCAAATCTTGTTTGACGGCGTGATAGGTGTCAATATCGCCTTTGTGGCTGGAACGGTCAACATAGCGCCGCGCCAGTTCGTCGACAATGACCTCCATAAATAGTTCGGCCAACAGCAGACGGGCGGCATCCCGGAAGTGCCCTTTCCCGTCGACATACAGGCGTACCGTAGGGGCGCCTGTATTAATAATGATCAACCTTTCTTCAGGAATGTAAACAGCCCGGTCCAGCTCATTATTCAAGTTGCGTATTTCATAACCGGCGAACAGATCGGCCGAGTTGTCCTGATCCCACACTCTAGGCGGTTTTCCGCTTGGATGGTGGTAACCTGCGCCGGAAGTATCGGCGGCGATGACGACTTCGCACCAGGCAGAAAAGCGGCCGGCTGTTACGCCAATCCGGCCTTGATCTTTTACCTGATTGCCGGTAAAAGTCCATTCGAACTTGTCGTTTTGTTCCAGGTCGGCGATCGTCATAACCAATGGAGTTGGCTCGACTTGAATGGATGGAGGCAACAGATAAGAAAAAGTAAATAGGTCTTTGTCGGTAAATTGTGAACGGTCGATCATTAGCGTAACATGAAAAGGATGATTTACTTTGCGATAGTAAAAGGGAGTGGTGAAGCGTAACGCCGCCGGCCGGCCGCTTGGATAAGGACCGTAGGTGCCGGACCCGGGACCGTAAGGCGTTATGATCCGCAGGTCTTCGACTGCTATCCGGTTCATTCGTTGCAGCAGATGGTTGATCATTATTCGGGTTCTATCGGAAGTGACCGCCCGGTCAACCTGGCTGAGCCGCGCTTGTTCCGCTTTTATATAGGAACCGATCATGTCGCTGACTGCTGCGGCAAACGCGAGGACAAACGGATCTTTCATGTTCAGGCCATCCCGGTCATCGCTGATGATTGGCAATCCCTGTCCAAGTTTGATGGACAGAACGGGACAGCGAACAGTGCCGAATAAATATTCCGTACCCAATTGATTTTCATAATGAAAAAACTGACAATCCAAGACTGCATTGCCGGAGATAATCAGAAGTCCGTTGGTCCGCTCATCGCCTTTTAATGTCAGATCGATGCCTTGTGAGCGTTTTAAGGTTAGTTTGAACTCATATTTTTGCCCATAGGAAGTAAAGTATCCAGGCTCATCCGGACCAAGAAGCACTGTGGATGCCGGTTCTTCGTAACGGATCGGCCCGCGCCGGTCGATTGATTTTCCGCGTTGATGGTTGGTCACATACAAATGACGGCGTTGTAAAACATCCCGCAAATAGATATTGTTGGAAAGTGACGACAGTAAAGACTGAAAATAAGGGATGTTGACCAAGGGATTGTCGACGACAATATTGACCTGTGTACCATTGCAGTTTTCCAGCAATGACAAACGCCGGTAATCTTCGGGTGTTGCCGGCCGGTCGCCATCAAAGTCGTTATACAGGTAAGCGCTGTTTTCGTCGCGGAATAGATCGACGCGGGCAAACCGACCGTTTTGAATGCTTTCAACCCACCCATGTCCGAGACCAAAAACCGCTTGTTTTAATCCGCGGCCAAAGTATCCACGACCACTGGTTAGTCCTTTCGAGAGGGGACTATGGGCGCCGCCGTAAGTCAAAATGGACCGTAAACGCTCTAAGTTCATCCCTTCCGCTTGATCTGTGATCGCTAAAACGGCTCCCGATAAATGGCGTTCATACATAAGATGGATTGTACCGGTGACAGCAATTCCTTCATTTTCTAGCCTGGTATAGCTGTCATCGCTGTTTGTTAGGAGTTCGACCAACGCTTTTTCAATCGAAGCAAAGCGACGGGAATCAATATCAATTACTCGCTGGTCAACCGGGACTGCTGCTATCGCCATACAGGTTCCTCCCCCAACGTTATTCTAAAATCGGCAGCATCATCAGACATTACAGTATAACTTTGCGGTAAAACGGGAAAACTCCTTCTAATTAAAGCTGGGATGCAAAGTTCTTAGCAGGGATATTTTACGCGGAAGAAGAAATATACACAATATAAATAAACCTCAACGATTGAAGAGTTGCTGCTGGTTCGCAATACCATTTGATCAAATGGGAAAATGAAAGGATGAACGGCATGAAACCAATTGCTATCGGTCAATATGCGCCTGATTTTACCTTAGTGGACAATCGGGGACAAGAGGTGCGTTTATCAGTTTATAAAGGCAAAAAGGTTCTTCTGTCCTGGCATCCGTTGGCTTGGACCCAGGTTTGCGCGGAACAAATGAAGTCATTGGAAGCGAACCTCGCTGAATTCGAGAAATACAATACGGTTCCGCTCGGACTAAGTGTTGATTCTTACCCTTGTAAGAACGCTTGGGCCAAAGAGCTGCATATCGCCGCTGTAAAATTGCTGTCCGATTTCTGGCCGCATGGCGGTATTGCCGCGGAATACGGGTTATTTCGCGAACAGGAAGGAATTTCTGAACGAGCCAATGTTTTGCTTGATGAAACCGGAAAAGTGATTTGGATTAAAGTTTATCCCATACCGGAATTGCCGGACATAAACGAGGTATTGCAGGAAATACGACGCTGAAAAATTCTATTGGGAAATAGCAGTAAGGAGAATAAATGAAGACTAAATATTTTTCGAATTCAAATCAAGAAACCCTGGAGGAATTGCAACTTCAAGTTACGGAATGGATAGCAGCTCACAAAAATATTGAAGTGATAGAAATGAAAACCAGCAAATCGGAAAAACGGGTACCGCCAGAGTTTTTTATCAAGTTGTGTTATGATGACAAAAAACTGACAAAAACAGTAAGCCCTGCGGGAGGAAAGACTTCCCGTTCGTCAAAATAGGTTTGTTGTCAGGGAATAAAAATGGTGGCCGAATGGCCACCGGATAGGCTGTCGAGAAGGTTTTTTGAACAGCCGTTATAATTTGTTGTTAATAAACATAAAACGATCGTTATGATATTTATGTTATTTTGCTTTATCAGCCGACTTTTTTAGGAATTTATCCAAGTCAATGATGAAGCGATCATGTGAGCCTTCACCGATCTTTTCCTTATCGTCGAAAGCTTGGACGGTAAAAACCAAACGTTTCTTGTCGATTTCTATCAATTCTGCTTCCGCCCGGACTGACATGCCAACCGGTGTGGCTGCAAGATGACGGATATTGAGGCTAATACCGACTGTTGCCATTCCTTCCGGCAGCAGTGGATCAACGGCAGAAAGGCAGGCAGCTTCCATCAGTCCAACCATAGCAGGTGTGGCGTATACTGCGGCTCCACCGCTGCCGTAACGAATTGCTGTGTTTTGATCGGTTACTACGTCGGTTTTTGTTCCTTTTAAGCCCGTATGCAGATTGAAACTCATCGTGATCATCCCCGTTTCTTATTTTTATTAGCTTATTATTCATTATAGCATGTAGAGACAACAATCAACGCAATTGGCGAATTAATAAAACAAAAGAATGGCAGGGAGAGATAGTTAATGGATCAATTTGAAAATGTAGCGATTGTAAAAAAAGCGAATATGTATTTTGATGGCAAGGTAACCAGCCGTACGGTGATCTTCCCTGATGGCACAAAAAAAACTTTGGGAATTATGTTGCCGGGAGAGTATGAATTCGGCACCGCCGCCGCTGAAGTAATGGAACTGTTAGCCGGACAGATGGAGGTGCTCCTTCCTGGCCAACAGGTATGGAAAACAGTTCAAGCCGGTGATGTATTTCAGGTTCCTGCCAACTCCAAATTTCAATTAAAGGTTCAAACAGTGGCTGACTATTGCTGTTCTTACCTGGAAAAATAATTATGCAATAATTAAACAAGACTATTGCGAAAATTCAGATTTAATGGTATGCTTTAATCAAGCACCATCCTTGTAGAAAAATAAAATTCCATGGTATTACAGAAAATGGGAATGTAGGTTTCCAAGTTGTTGCTAAAAAGTCATGGATCTAGAGGGGTAGTGTTTTTAGTTTTCCAATACCATTTATATTATCGATTTATTGTGGGAAAGTGGCTTCTGTCCGAAAAGTCTCTGTTAGTGGGTTCGCAAAATCTGTTACGAGGTGTTCCGTTTTTACTATAAGGATGGTTGCTTTTGGGAGGAGAGAAAAATTTCTCTCCTCTTTGATTTAAGCGAAACTTTTACGGATGGACTTCTTTATAGTTTTGTACGGCAGTTAGTTTTTGTTCAGGAGTTTGCGCTGCGGACCAGATTTCCTTAAATACATAGGAATTTTTAAAACCAGCACTCCATAAAAAAGATCCTTCACTGGTATAACAGGCAAAAATAACGGGTTCTTTCAGGTTTTTTGGCATATTTCCATCTTCGTCGGTTACTAAAACATAGTTGCCGCCAGGGCTGATTTCAAAGAAAAATGCTGTAAGTTCATCTTCAATTTCGGCTTCTTCGAAATCAAGATCTTCATAAAAATCCATAATGTTTTGCATGCTCGTGCATCCCACTCCTTTTGCCAAGATGTATTGAAACTATTAGAAAATAGGCTTATCTTATTGTACCGTAAATACGTATTCCAAACAACTAAGGAAGAAAGATAGGACAAGAACAAATTATGAAAATAATAGTGGATGCGGATGCCTGTCCGAAAATGGCTTTGCAAATTTGTTGCGAGAAAGGAAAGAAATACAATCTTCCGGTCTGGACGGTTGCCAGCTTTAATCATAATATTTGTTCGGATCATCATGTGGTTGCGGAGAATGATGCGCAGGCAGCCGATCTCAAAGTAATGAACCTGAGTGAACCAGGGGATATTGTGATTACCCAAGATTGGGGATTGGCCGCCATGGTCTTGGGGAAACAAGCCGCTTGCTTAAGCCCTGCGGGCAGGGAATATTGTTCTGAACAGATGGATTTTTTATTAGAAGAGCGTAATGTAAAAGCGAAATTCCGCCGCCACGGCGGAAGAACGAAAGGACCTAAAAAGCGCACTGATGAGGACGATCAGCGGTTTGCTGTGAAATTGGAAAAAATGATTGTGAGGATGACAGGACAGGGAAATTATACTGTGTTGGAAGGTGAAGAACAATGCCGTGGCAGGTTTGGTTTGGATTGAATTTGGTCATAGCATCAATGGTTATTTTTGCTGTCCAGATTGCTATTTTCCATAACATTCATGATACGGGATTTCATTTTTTACAGGATTTGGCGTTTGTTCCGATTGAAGTTTTGCTGATCACGTTATTGCTCCATCGTTTGCTGAGCATCAGGGAAAAACGGGTCCTTATGACGAAAATGAATATGCTGATTGGTGTGTTTTTCAGTGAAGTGGGTATAAAATTAGCAGGTAATTGTTTTGCCTTTGACCATCAAGCGGAGGCTCTGAAAAAAATAATCAGTGTGGAGGCGGACTGGAATGAGAACCAGTTCCGTGAGGCCAGTGAAAAACTGAATAAACATATTTTCCGCATTGATGCGAAAAAAGGCGATTTAGCAGGACTAAAACTGTTCTTGACCGGAAAACGGCAGACATTGAGCGGGCTGCTGGCGAATCCCAATCTTTTGGAACATGATACGTTTACTGCGTTAATGCGGGCAGTGTTCCATTTAACGGAAGAACTAGAATACAGACCAAGCCTGGACGGTTTGCCTGCCGCCGATTATGCCCATCTTGGCGTTGATATTGGCCGGGCCTATCGGTTGCTTGGCCAGGAATGGCTTGCCTATATGAAGTATTTGCAAAAAGATTATCCGTATCTATTTTCCCTGGCGGTACGAAGTAATCCGTTTAATGATCAGGCTTCTGTAATCATTAAGGATGCACCGGATAATAAATCAGTATAAAAAAACGCCTCCGTCAGATGACGGAGGCGTTTAGCGATTGAATTAGCGTCTGCTGCCTTGGAAGCAGTCTCTGCAATATACAGGACGATCGCCACTTGGACGGAAAGGAACTTGAGTTGTTACACCGCAAGCTGCACAAACTGCTTCGTGCATTTCGCGTTGTTGGTAACCACCGCCGTTACGACCGCTGTTTTGTTGTTTGCGGGCTGCTCTGCAGTCCGGGCAACGACCAGGCTCGTTAGTGAAGCCTTTCGCAGCGAAAAAATCCTGTTCTGAAGCGGAGAAAATGAATTCCGCACCGCAATCGCGGCAAGTTAAAGTTTTGTCTTGTGCCATAGTATATAGCCTCCTCAAATATATTACCCAGAAACTTTTGGCTCAAGCGAACACTAAATATATTACCCAGAAACTTTTGGCTCAAGCGAACACTACGCATTGGGACTTCCCTTACTTGAATATAGTTTGAGAAGGACAAATGGCAAATTCATTGGACCTATTCTGTGGCTTTCTATAGTATACTATAACCATGCGAAAAAAGTAAAGCAAATTTTTAGTAAGGAGTATAAAAAATGAACGATAATTTTGAACAATTAGGAGTAGCTCCGGTTCTCGTTTCTACATTAGCTGGCAGGGGGATTATAACCCCGACTCCCATACAAACCCAAATTCTTCCGGCGGCCTTGTCAGGCAAGGATATTATTGGCCAGTCTCCGACCGGGACCGGTAAAACGCTGGCTTACTTGCTGCCATTATTACAGAAGATCGATCCGGCAAAACGCGAAATGCAAGCGTTGATTTTAGCGCCGACCCATGAATTGGCGATCCAAATCCTCCGTCAGATTGAATGGCTGGCAGAGGGAGCCAATCTTTCCGTCACTTCGACTTCTGTGCTGGGCGATGTGAATATTAAAAGACAAATTGATAAATTGAAGGAAAAACCGCATATCATTGTGGGTTCTGGCGGTCGGATTTTGGAATTGATTGAAAAGAAAAAAATTACCGCGCATACGGTTAAAACGATTATTATCGATGAAGCGGACCGCTTGATGGATGAACATAATGTGGCTGTTGTGCGGTCGATCATCAAGGCAACCCTGAGGGAACGGCAGGTTATGGCATTTTCTGCCACTATGAATCCGGCGGCAATTGATAAGGCGCTGGAGTTCATGAAAGAGGCGGAAGTGATTAAGATTAGCAAGCAGGCAGAAGTTGCCCGGGAAATCACCCATATGTATTTTGTGGTGGAACAGCGGGATAAGATTGATACATTGCGTAAGTTAATTTATTTAATTGGTGAGGAAAGAGCGTTGGTTTTTATTAATCGAAGTTACAATATTGAAAATCTGGTTGCAAAATTGAGCCATCATGGCTTAAAGGTTGACAGCCTTTTTGGCAGTTCTATAAAAACGGACCGCCAAAAAGCGCTGGAAGGGTTCCGCAGCGGAAAGATCCAGTTGCTTGTGGCCTCTGATTTGGCTGCCCGCGGGTTGGACATAGCAGGAATTTCCTATGTATTTAATTTGGATATTCCTGAAGATCCACAGGTTTATTTACACCGCGTCGGGCGAACCGGCCGTTCCGGACAACCGGGGATTGCCGTATCTATCGTGACC
>JAGFXW010000153.1 GCA_017861495.1 Bacillota bacterium | reverse complement strand
CGGTTTTATGTTGTATTCCTGCATCACTTTGCCGAGTTTTTCTAAAAATTGTGGTGTATTGATGAATACATCGTCCGGCATCCGGTTCAAAGTCCCGGCGTCAAAAGAAGCCATTTCCGGCTTTAATTCATAAAGATGGGCCATTCTTCTTTCATCCGGCGCATCATGTTCCCCTGCCGTAGTCAAATTGATCACTACGTCGCACTTGGCTTCAAGAAGCGTAACCGTTTCTTGAAACAGTTCCTTATCCATCGTTCCTATCCCATTTTCATCACGCATATGCAAGTGGACAATCGCCGCCCCTGCTTTCCAGCACTCGTATGCATCATTGGCAATTTCCCGAGGCGTTGTAGGAATATTCGGGTTCATTGATTTCGGAGTCATCGCTCCGGTTAGCGCCGCTGTAATAATTACCTTCTCCACGATTTCACCTCATATCGTCATTAAAGTTTTTTATGCAGCTTCAATATCTCAATCAACATATTATCCCGGTACTCAATCATCTCCTGGGTTGTTTTCCCGAGTTCGGGCGGGCGGTCCTCGATTGCTTGCAAAATGCCCTTATGGCCTACTTCCGCCCACTCTTCCGGTATCTCAGTCCATCTAGCCATATCTTCCAGCCATAAGTTGCTGGAAAAACGCAGCATAGTTGCCAACCCACGGAGTCCTTTCTCGCCGCCGCCAAGGTGCATGATCAAATTCGGTCCCATAATCGCCCATCGCAAACCGGGTCCAAAGGTGATCGCTTTATCAATATCTTCCACTGAACATACGCCGCGCAAAACGAGGTCCATATATTCTCTGCCCACTGCCATCTGGATGCGGTTAGCGATGAACCCCAGCGTTTCTTTTTGCAGCACGACCGGTTCCTTGCCCAGTTTTTGATAAAAATTATAGGCGCATTGCACAGCTTCCGGTCTGGTTTTTTCCCCTTTCGTGATTTCGACCAACGGGATCAGATGCGGTGGGTTGTATGGATGTCCGCACAAGCATCGTTCCGGATGGTTGGCAAATTTCGCGATTTCACTGATCAACAAACCGGAAGTACTGCTGGCAATGATCGCATCGGCGGCGGCGTATTTCTCAATCTCCGCCAATACCGCCCGTTTCACCTCATAATTTTCCGGACCGGATTCCTGGATAAACTGTGCATCTTTTACCGCTTCTTCCACCTTCGTGGTATAGGAAACCAATGCCGCAGCCCGTTCAGCGTCTTCTTTTTTCAGTACATCTTTGCCAACTAAAAACGCCAAATAACCGGCAATATTTTTTTTGGCAACAGCCAATTGCTCTTCTCCGATATCACATACAAAAACAGGATAGCCTTTCATAGCAAAATTTGTTGCCCAACTGGCCCCAATCACTCCGGCCCCTAAACAGGCCACCTTTTTTATCTGGTGTACTTCCATAGTAAATAGGCTCCTTTCCCTTTACCAAACTATTTCGCTCAGAAACCAAACCCCATTGGGAAAAGCAGGAACATCACAGTAGAAACAATACCTACCCACAACCAAATCAGGAATGTGAATGGCATAATATCCTGAAATCGCAATTTAAACGCTGCCAACACCGGCAAGGCCCAGAACGGTTGAAGGTTATTGACCCACTGCGCGCCGGCATTATAGCCCAAGATAACTTGCTGGATTGGAACTCCCAGTTGTTGAGCCGCCGGAATAATGTACGGCGCTTCAATAACAAACTTGGAACCGGCAGACGGAACAAAGAAATCCATGACACCAGTGTATAAAAAGATAATCCACGCGTAAGTTCCGGGAGTCGAAATGCTGACAAACCAGTGGGTAATAACCTTTGCTAACCCGGAATCGCTGATCACGCCAAAAATACCGGCATACAACGGGAACTGGATAATAACGCCATAGGTAGTAGGCACACCGGCTCGTACCGACTTAATAAAGCTACGCGGATTGCCATGCAGCAGAAGTCCAAGGCCAAAAAACGCCAGGTTAAGGTTATTCAGGTCCAACGCGTTCGCACCTTTAAAATACACCGCTTTGGCAAACCAAAACAGAATAATGAGGGCTACAATCACTTGTAATATCGGAGAACGGTCCCAGCGTTCCGCCGGACGAAGTTTGCTCTTGTCTTCCACTTCTTCTGCATCTTTATTCAAAAATTCATTTGCCAGCTCTTCAGAAATTTCTACCGAATTTTTGGGCGACGGCATGAACATCAACATAACCAACGGCAAAGTAACAAAGAGGATTCCAATATAGGCAAATTGGAACGGCGACAAAGCAGTCTGGGTGATTGGAATAATGCCTGTCAATTTTTCCAAAAAATGGCCGGGCGTTGCTACCAGCAGCGGCGCCATCTGCGTCGGTCCGTTCGACAGAATACTGCCGCACCCGTAGCAAACAGCTACTAAAAATGCATAGTGGATTCCAAGGCCGCGTTTACGGGCGGCTAATTCACGACCCATAACAATATTTAACATAAGACCGATTCCCCAGTGGCACCAGGAAACAAATCCCCCGACCACCATAAACATCCACATGGTCATTTTCGGCGTTTTTGGTATATCAATAATTGCCGAAATGATCCGTTTTGCCGGTTTCGAGTCCGCAACCACGAAACCCGTAATCATCAGCAAGGACATCTGCATAGCAAACGGCAGCATCCGCCAAAAACTTTTTTCATAATCATCAATTAATTGTATGGGGGCATGCGTTCCCCATACCAATGCCGCGGCAAAAATTCCAACCGTCAAGGCAAGAACAAATACCATGGAATCTGGAATCCAGTTTAACGCTAATTCGGTAAACTTATTAATCAAACCATTTCCATTTTGCTGGTTTTCTTTTGACAGTGTATTCGTGTCGGCCATACGTATCGTCTCCCATCAATTCTATATTTGTATTCAGGGTCTTTGCAACGTAACCTAACAAAACTTGTTTAACAGAAGAAACCATTGCAGGGAAAATTCGCTTATTTCTTGAGTCCCATTATTCTTCTTGCCTCATCCGGATCAGCCACTTCCTTGTTCGCTTCTTTGATCAAGCGCGCAGCCCGGGCAACCAAATCAACATTCGAAGCCAGCTTGCCCTTCGAATAATAAACATTGTCTTCCAAACCAACACGAACATTCCCGCCAAGGGCAATCGTCGCATACAAAATCGGCAAATGTCCTTTCCCAATGCCGAACGCCGACCAAGTAGCATTTTTCGGTAATTTATTTTTTAAGTAAACGAGATTTTCGACCGTTGCCATAGCGCCGCCAAGCACTCCCAACACAAATTGATAATGCGGCGGTGAAGCCAGGATTCCTTTCTGAAGGTAATATTCGGTGATATGGAGCATCCCCGAATCAAAGATTTCCAGTTCCGGTTTTACGTTGTTTTCCAGCATTGTTTGACCAAGTTTTTCTAAAAATTGCGGACTGTTCATGAACACACCGCTCGGCATCCAGTTAAACGTGCCTGCATCAAATGATGCCATTTCCGGTTTCAATTCAATAAGATGCGCCATTCTTGTTTCATCCGAAGCCATCGCATCGCCGGAAGTAGTTAAATTGATAACCACATCACATTTGTTTTTAACCAACTCTACGGTTTCTTTAAAAATTTCTTTGTTCATTGTCCCTTTGCCATGTTCATCGCGCATGTGCAAATGGACAACTGCCGCCCCGGCCTGCCAGCACGCATACGCATCTTCCGCAATTTCCTTGGGCGTCAAAGGAATATTGGGATTCAGCTCTTTCGGTGTGATAGCACCGGTCAGCGCCGCCGTGATAATTACTTTCTCCATTTTTCCACCCCATTTATATATTTGATCAAAGCTTCATGTGGAAATTCAATAACTTAGTTATTTAACTCTTTTAGAAATTCAGAAAATTATCTAACCATTATCTCCAATTTCGGCCAAACAGCTTTTCTTATTTTCGAAAATCTTTTTCTAAGCTATATCCCCTGCCACAGACAGCCCAAACCACATTGTCTTGCGCTTTGGTATTTGCACCAAAGCGCACGTTCTTTCTTACTACGCCAAATCATACTCGTGCGCCGGCTCTTCTCCGCGCAATACCCTGAGTCCGCCCAACGCAAGCGATTCCAGTTCATTTTCTCCCGGATAAATGGATACAGGAGCAACAAATTCCACTCTTTCTTTGACCCAGCCCGTAAGCATTTTTGAATGGGCGAGCCCCCCCGTCAATGCAATGGCATCGACTTTTCCCTTTACAACCGTCGCCAACTCACCAATTGCTTTCGCAATTTGATAAGCCATTGCTTCAAAAATCAATGCCGCCTCTTCATCGCCGTTTTCTATTCTCTCTTGCACCTCGATAGCGCTGTTTGTACCCAGGTAAGCAGTCAATCCGCCATAGCCGCGCAGCATTTTGCGCATCGTTTGAAAATCATATTCGCCGGCATAACACAAATCAATCAACGGACGGCAGGGAACACGGCCGGCCCGCTCCGGCGAGAACGGTCCTTCATCATCGGAAACGATATCGATCATTTTCCCTTGCTGGTGCAGGCTGGCAGTAATACCGCCGCCCATATGGGCCACGATCAGGTTCATATCGGCATAGTTTTTTTGATAAGCTGCTGCAGTCATTCTGGCGACAGCCCGCATGTTCAAGGTATGTACCATGCTGACCCGCGGCAAAACCGGCATCCCCGATATCCGGGCAATAGGCTGCAATTCATCCACCGTTATAGCATCATAAATATAAGCCGGTATTCCCACAGATGCGGCAATCTCATAGGCGATTGGGGCCGCAATATTGGAAGCATGCTCCGAGGACGGACGATGGATCAACCGATCAACCATTTTTTTATTAACCCGGTAAGCGCCGCCTTGCAAAGGCGGGAGCGATCCGCCCCTCGCAACAATTGCCGATAATTCACTAACGCTGAAATTATTGGCTTCTAAAAAAGACAGCACCGCTTCCTTGCGAAAATCATACTGTTCTACCACTGATTTATACTTTGACAATTCAGCGGCAGAATGTTCGATGCTGCTGCTGAAGATTTCAACTTCGTTTTCAAATACGGCAATTTTCGTAGATGTTGAACCAGGATTAATCGTAAGAATTTTATATATTTGTGTTTGAATCATTCTTCCCTCTCCTAATCGTCAATAAGTACTCATAGCGTTTTATCGCTACTAATAATCTAATGCGCCGTCCGCCCGGTCAGACTTCAACAGGAACTCGCTGCCAATACCAGCGCCATATATTTCTCTTCCGCAGTTGCCGATCGGGAGCTAAGAGCGATGGGAACTTTCGCACCGACAACAAAACCGGCGGATTTAAACCCCGCGGAATACATTAACGCTTTCGCAAGCAAATTACCGGCAGTAATATTCGGCACAATCATCAAATCTACATCACCGGCCACCGGACTGCAATAATTCTTTATTTCACAAGCTTCCTTGCTGACCGCCAAATCGTAAGAAATCGGGCCTTCAATGATACAATCGGCGATTTGTCCCGCCTGCCACATTTCTTTAAGCTTGCTTGCTTCCACACTCTCAGGAACTCTGGGATTAATATCTTCCGCCGAAGACATGACCGCAACTTTCGGCATTACAATTCCCATTTTTTTCATAGCTGCAACGGCATTTTCAATAATTTGTTTTTTATGCTCCAGGCTGGGGTAGGGATTTAAGGCAACATCACTAACTGCAAACAATTTGTGATACGTGGGGACTTCGACAAAAGCAATATGCGACATAATGCGATCGGTGCGCAGCTTGTTTTCTTTCTGAAGCATCACTTTCATCAGTTGGGGCGTTCCAATTTTCCCCTTCATAATAAAGTCCGCTTGACCGGAAGCAATCAATTGCACCGCGATTTGGGCAGATTCTTCCGATCCCGGAGAATCAATGATGATAACCTCTTGGAGAGAATGGCCTAATTTTCTCAAACATTCAATAATGGCTGTCCGGTTGCCTACCAATAACGGGGTGACAATATTGTTATTTTGGGCCAACAATACCGCCTCCAAGGCGTGGCTGTCTTCCGCTCCAACCACGGCAACCCGTTTCCGCTCACCTCTATGGCTGGATTGCTCTATCAATTCCGCAAAATTTTTAATACCCATAAGAACCCCCCCTTGCTTATTTATCTCGTTAACAGCCTGTAATACCCACAGGGCACAGGGACCCCGCCCTCTTAGGTCGGGGATTAACAGGCTATAACACTCGAAACCCTAAAGGGAA
>JAGFXW010000152.1 GCA_017861495.1 Bacillota bacterium | reverse complement strand
AAGCAAGGTGTCATTGTCATGATGGTACCCTATGATACATATACTTGCGCGCGGCTGATCAACCAGAGCATACCGGTTGAATCGGTCATGAAGGAAAAGGTCATTGCATTGAAGCCTACCGACTTGGTTAGTGATGTGAAAGAGATTGTCGCCCGCGACAACTATCGTTTGTATCCGGTGGTCGAAAATGAAAAACTGATCGGCGCTGTTTATCGCGATAAGTTGTATATGCAAGAACGCGTGAAAGTCATTTTGGTGGATCATAATGAACGGTCACAAGCGATTGAAGGCATTGAAGAGGCGCAAATCATGGAGATTATCGATCACCATCGTCTGGGCGGGCTTCAGACCGGTGAACCAATTTTTATCCGTCATGATCCGGTTGGTTGTACGGCTACGATTGTCGCCCATATGCATTGGCATCGTGGAATTGATTTACCGAAGCCGATTGCCGGCCTTTTGCTGGCGGCGATTGTGTCGGATACCGCGTTGTTCAAGTCACCAACCTGTACTGCGCGGGACCGTGATACCGCGGAAAAATTGGCGGCGATTGCGGGCCTGGACTTAGCGGCGTTTGGCCTTGAGGTGCTCAAAGCGGGAGCCAGTTTAAAAGGAATGTCGGTAGCCGACATTATTCGCAGTGATGTCAAGGAATTTGTCATTGGCGAGTACCGGATTGCCGTGGCACAAATATCGATCATGGATGCCCAGGAAACGTTAACGATTCGACAACAATTGCAAGATGATATGGAAGATATGCGTAGGAAAGAAGACTATGATATGGTATTATTGATGGTAACCGATATCATGGCGGAAGGAACGCATTTATTTTACACTGGGCAGCCGGATATTTTGGTGCAGAAGGCGTTCGGGATCAGCGGGGCGGACGGCGGACTTTATCTGCCAGGTGTCCTGTCCCGGAAAAAGCAAGTGATTCCGCCGCTGATCGAAGCAGCAAAAAAACAATAAATGTTGACAGATTTCACAGAAGTTTGTTGACAGAGAGTATGCAGGAGGGTATTGTGCGTAGTCCATCAATTGTGTTTTTGGCGATGGTACTAGGAACTGAGGTTTTTATTAGCTGGCTTGTTTATTTCTTTTTGAACCGGCTTTTGGAGGTTTTTCAAAAGCGGTGGATTCGTGTTGCCTATTGGAGTATCACGGCCGTGATGACGATTGCAACGCTTGCCAGCTGGACGTTTTATACGACAGGCATTCCGGTCGTCGGATTTACTATCGGCTTTGCCTGGATATTGGGGCTTCTCTTCATGTTGCCTCTTTTATTGTTGGTGCAAGGAGTTGTTTTTTGCAAAAAGCGCTGGAACAAGACGGAAAAAACAGGTCAAGACAAGCTGGACGGCGACACGATGACCCGGCGCGATTTCTTGCAGCATGCAGCCACTACGGTACCTGCGTTAGGTTTGGGTGTGAGTGTCAATGGCGTGTTTGACGCAGCGGACATTGTTGTCCAACGGCATAATCTTGTAATGCCGGATTTTCCGGCCGGGATTGGTAAATTAAAAATAGCCCAAATCAGTGATACCCATATTGGCCCGTTTTTCAGCATAGAAAAATTGGACCAGGTATTGTCGATGCTGCAACGTGAGAAACCAGACATGCTGGTTATTACCGGTGACCTGATTGACAATTTGGATGAGTTGACGGCAACGATGGAGCGGCTGGAAAAATTTCATGCCACGCTGCCGAAAGGCGTATACTATTGTCTAGGCAATCACGAATATTTCCGGGATCTGGACCGAATCCGCCGGGTATGGAAAAATAGCCCGGCTACCTTGCTCGTAAATAACAGTCAGCAGATCATTGCCGGCGAAAAGCCGGTCTATTTGCTGGGTGTCGATTTTCCGTGGGTTCCCCGGGGAGCTTCTTCTGACGGCAAACGGCAGGATTATTTGCAGCGGGCCTTGCAAAATGTGCCGAAAGGGGCATTTTCCCTGCTGGCAAGCCATCATCCGGATTTTATTACGGATGCGTTTCAAGCCGGAATTCCATTAACCTTGACCGGACATACGCACGGCGGGCAGGTCGGTTTGTTTGGCCAATCGATATTGCCGCTGAAATACCAATATATGCGCGGCTTATACCGACAAGAGCAATCGTACGGCTATGTCAGCACCGGTACTGGGCAGTGGCTGCCGTTCCGATTGGGCTGTCCGGCGGAAATTACGATGTTTACCTTGGCAAGCTGATCGGTGTTCCGGGTTGCCTGGTTGGCAGGAAACTGGCAGGATAGTCCGAATACTAATAATGTTAGAAAACCCGCATTGCGGCGGGCTTTTAAGGCGACGGCGGAAGCCGCTGGCTGTACGTAACACTAAAAAATGCAGAGCGAGTTGAGGCAGCGTTTTTGCCGGAAAAGGGGTAGAATGAGTCAAACGAGAATTAAACCGATGGTGGAGGGCGGTGTATTAACCGCTGTTGCGATCCTGTTTGCGCTGATCAGTGCTTATTTACCGCTATTGGGCGCTTTTGTGAGTTTGATTTGGCCGGTGCCGATTATTTTATTGGGAGCCCGGCATGGGTATAAATGGAGCCTTATGGCTACTGTGGCTTCCGGTTTGCTGATTGCCATCCTGATGCATCCGCTGCATGCAGTCGGGGTGGTTATTGGTTTTGGCTTGATCGGTATTGTTTTAGGGCATTCCTTCCGTGCCGGATACAGTCCCGTACGGACGATGATCGTCGGATCGGCCGCTTCACTGGTGTCAAAAGTGGCGGTTTTGGGAATTGGCGCGTTGGTCATGGGGGTTAATCCCCTGGCTGCGCAAACGGATGCCTTGGTACAGTCAGTTGGCCAGGTGACTGAAATTTATCGTAACCTGGGTATGAAAGAAGAAGACTTGGAAAAACTCAGCACGGCTATGCAGGAAATGATGAGTGTACTCAAGATTATCCTGCCGGCTGGATTTATGGCCGCCGCTGTTTTTGACACCTATTTAAACTTTGTCGTTGCGAAAGCCGTAATGAAAAAACTAGGCCATACCGTTGCGCCGTTTCCGCCTTTCAAACATTGGAATATGCCGTGGGTGGTGCTAGCCGGCTTTTTAGCCGCGTTGATTATGATATACTGGGGTCGGACACGGGAAATTTCCTGGTTGTTTGAAGTCGGACTGAACCTGCAGGTCTTAGCAAGTATATTCCTTTTAGTACAAGGATTGGCGCTGGTTTTCTTTTTGACGGACAAATATAAAGTATCCAAGTTTGTTAGAGGACTTATCCTTATTTTGGTGCTAAGCAATGGATTCCTCAGTCAGATCCTGATCCTTGTCGGGGCTGTAGATATTGCGATTGATTATCGCCGACTGAGAAGGACTGGTGCGGATTAGCGGGGAGAGAGGGCTACTGTGAAAAATTCATCTTTCTGGCTTGATATCCGGTTTTTTGTTGCAATTGCTGCTATGATGCTGATTGTGATTGTTTTTTATAATCAGGTTATGGCCGCACTGGGGATCATTTTGTTAAGCATCGTATATTTCGATGGGCGCAAACGATATCTAAAGCGGCAAGAAGCATTGACGGAGTATTTGGAATCGTTGACGAAACATGTTGACCAGGCTTCTTGCCATGCTTTGCAGCAGTTGCCGGTTGCGATGGCGATTGTCGACAATGGCGGAAAGCTGTATTGGTTGAATAAATTGATGGTTTCCTGGGGCAATGGACAGCTTGCAGTTGGCCAGCCTATTCAAATGCTCTGGCCTAATCTGGGAGTAGAACAGATGATTGGGAAGGCAGGGATGGAAATCCTTCACCATGGTGACCGTCATTACCAAGTGATTTACCGTCCGTTAGAGCAAAATAACCTGGAAGATAAGCGTGTGATTCTTTACGTTACGGATATTACCCCCAGTGAAACCGTTCAGCCGGAATGCCATGCGGCGATGCCGGTTTTGGCCTATATCCAAATTGACAATTATGGCGATGTGCTGCAGGGGCTGACGGAGAACCAGCGTACTGCGATTACGGCGGATGTGAACAGGCATTTGATCGAATGGGTTTCCCAGCATGAAAGTTTCTTAAAAAAGTATACTGATGACATGTATCTGGCCATATTTTCCCGCCAGGCGCTGACGCAATTATTGGCCGAAAAGTTTGATATTCTTGACCAGATCCGCAATATCCATGGCGGGAATAAAATTCCGGTGACGTTGAGCATCGGGATTGCCGCCGATGAAGTTTCGCCGGCGTTGTTGGGCCAACGCGCCCAGGCCGGACTTGATTTGGCCCTTAGCCGCGGCGGCGATCAGGTGGCCGTTAATTTACAAGGGGAATTTCAATTTTATGGCGGCAAAGCAAAATCGGTGGAAAAAAGTACCCGTGTGAAAGCGCGGGTCGTGGCTCAGGCTATTCGTGAAAGCATTGAAAGTGCAAAACTCGTTGTGATCATGGGTCATGGCGGAGAAGATTTTGATAGTTTGGGCGCTGCATTAGGTGTTGCCAAAATGGCGCGTTACTTAAACAAACGTACGCATATTGTGGTAAGCCAGCCTGGGCTGGCAATGGAAAAGCTGCTGGAAATTTTGCCAGAATATACGGAATACGCGGGCCTGTTTTTAAGTCCGGCTGAGGCGGGGGAACTGCCGGTTGAGGAGACGCTCCTGTTTGTCCTTGACACACACCGTCCGGAATTGACAGCCGCTCCTGAGCTGTTATCGCGTTTTGAACGGATTATTATCATTGACCATCATCGGCGGGCGAAAACCTTCATCGAAAATAATCTGTTGGTTTATTTGGAGCCATCTGCTTCTTCGACCAGTGAACTGGTAGCGGAGTTATTGATGTATTATGACGATGCGCTGGATTTGAACCGGCTGGAGGCATCCGCTCTGTATGCCGGCATCGTCGTCGATACGAAAAACTTTGCCGTGCAGACCGGCGTACGGACGTTTGAGGCGGCTTCGTATTTACGGCGCATCGGCGCCGACCCGACCATGGTCCGGCAATTATTCCGCGTTGATTTTGATATCGTCAAAGCGCGGGGGGAAATTATTCAAAATGCAGAAATGCTGCCCGGCGGCGCGTTGGTATCCATCTGTCCGGAACATGTAAAAAATGCGCAAATTGTTGCGGCGCAGTCGGCAGACATGCTGCTGAATATTGAAGGCGTGGAAGCCAGTTTTGTCTTGTTTCCTATGGTCGGCGGGGTGGGAATCAGCGCCCGTTCTCAGGGCAATATTAATGTGCAGCTGATCATGGAAGAGTTGGGCGGCGGCGGCCATCAAACCGTAGCCGGAGCGCAACTGAAGGATATCGCCATGGAAGAAGCCAAGCAAATGGTAATTCGCTTGATTACAAAATACACTGAGGAGAGTGAACAATATGAAATTAATTCTACAGCAAGAAGTGAAAGGTCTTGGTAAAAAAGGAGACATTATCGAGGCCTCCGAGGGATATGCGCGCAACTATTTATTGCCACGCAAGTTGGCTATTCCCGCAACTGCGGTTAATATTAATGCCGTAAACCAGCAAAAATCTGCTGCTGCACGAAAGCAACAGCAATTATTGGATGAAGTCCGGGTAATGTCGGCGCAATTGGCTAAAGTAGTTGTTACCGTTGCCGTGAAGACGGGGGAAGGCGGCAAACTGTTCGGCGCGGTAACCGGCAAGGATATTGCCGAAGCGTTGGCGCGGGAACACGGGATCGAAATGGATAAACGGAAAATTGAATTGAAAGAAACCATCAAGATGCTGGGCACGTATACCGCGGCCATTAAACTGCATCCGGAAGTGAGCACACAAATTCAGGTGAAGGTAATCGAAGCCTAATAAGCTTGAGTATGAAGGAAGGAAAGTAGGCGGAACAAAGTTATGACAGATTTACAATCACCGGGTTCAAAATTGGATCAGCTGGAACGGCAGGTAACGTCGCTATATACCATTTTTTCCGGTATCATCGGTCCTGAAAAACTGGTTTTGAAGGCCGGTAAGCTGGATGCTTTGGAATTGATTCGTTCTGGTAATTTGCCGGAGCGGGTTTTGGCGTTGCAAAAAATGGTCTTAAGCGACCCGACGATTGATCAGCTACCCGCATTGGAAGAAATTCCGGCCGCACTAAATGAAATCGAAGACGAATTGGCCGATATGACGGCGCGGCGGACAGTCGAAGACAAAATTGAAAAAAAGATTAACGAAAAAATGGAAGAACGGCATCAGGAGTATGTGCAAGAAATCCGTCTCCAAGTGTT
>JAGFXW010000151.1 GCA_017861495.1 Bacillota bacterium | reverse complement strand
TGAGCAGCCTCGAATTCATAGTACCCTTCCGGCGAAACGAGGACGGAAGTCATCATGGCAAGACTTCCACAAGCGCTGGCAACCATATCCGACATTACATCGCCGTCATAATTTTTACAAGCCCAGATGATTCCACCCTCCGAACGCATAATCCTAGCCACAACGTCATCAATTAACGTATAAAAATATTCAATGTTGGCAGCAGCAAACTGATCTTTGTATTCGTCGTTGTAGATTTGCTGGAAGATTTCTTTAAAAGTACCATCATACGTTTTGGAAATGGTATCTTTGGTCGAAAACCATAAATCTTGCTTTTGGTCTAGCGCATAGCGGAAGCAGGCGCGGGCAAAATTTTGGATGGAGCGGTCAATATTGTGCATGCCTAAAATTATTCCCGGACCATCAAATTCATGGATGGTCTGCGAAGATACCTCTCCGGTTTCACTCGTGAAAACCAGTTCCGCTTTCCCTTTCCCTGGGACTCTGAATTCCGTGCTCTTATAGATATCGCCATATGCATGGCGGGCAATTGTAATTGGCTTTTCCCACGTTTTCACAAAAGGTTTAATACTGTTCACAACAATCGGCGTCCGAAAAACGGTTCCGTCCAAAATTGCCCGGATCGTTGCGTTCGGGCTTTTCCACAATTGTTTCAGATTATATTCTTTCACTCGATCGGCATTGGCAGTAATCGTTGCACACTTCACACCAACACCGTATTTTTTGATAGCCAGCGCCGATTCTGAGGTTACCTTATCATCCGTTTTATCTCTATTTTCCAATCCCAGATCATAATATTCCGTTTTCAATTCAATATGCGGAAGCAATAAAATATCTTTAATCATTTTCCAGATAATTCTGGTCATCTCATCCCCATCAATTTCTACCAACGGGGTACTCATTTTCACTTTCTCAGCCATATTTTTTCTCCTTTACACATTAATCGCAAATTGTTAAAAAATTGTTGTGGAGTGTTTCAATTCGATCCAACAGGACTCATTTCCTGCCCGTTTCAAAGAATCACCTTAAATACCATGAACCAAGTGCTCGACCGTCATACTGTCATTCTGCCGGTTTAAACAACGTACTTCTCATTTCCTGCAATCTTTTTTGCTGTTCATACGATGTCGCCAGAATGTCTTGAATGGCCAAAATCAGCCTTTCCAATTGCTCACCTTGCAATTTTTTATCGTGCATTGCATCGGCAAGATCTCCACCAAAACGTTTCAAGTAATCCGCAGTTTCGATAAAATAATTGTTGATGGCCGGGTTAAACTCGCTATCCATATAGCGCTCCAATATTTTCCATAAATTCCCTAGATCTTTCTTCAATTTCGCCTGCAACTGCGTAATCACATCTTGGGTATATACACAATAGATGTGTTCCTGCTGTTGATATACGACCTTATGCTTACGGGACCACAAGGTATACCATTTTCGTTCAAACTTTGTATTAACCCGGGTAATCTCGTCTTCTTTGATGGTGGATTGATATAATGCGCCAAAATCAACCTGAATGGCCTGCACACTAGGTTGGGGGAAATCCATCGCTATGGAAAACGTCTCATTCAATCTTTGTTCCGCCGCTTCCAATGCCTTGCCCAGACGACCATTGACTCCGGTCCAAACTTCCGTTATCAGCTCATTTACAGCCTCTTCAATCAGTTTCTGTATTTCCTGCAATCGCGGTTCAATTTTTTCCGCCCCCGCAGCCACCAACTTGTCAATAAAACGGTTTGCTTCCGCCTGGGAAGAAAAATCACTGCGCATTTGGGGATTAATCTCGACCGTTTTTTTGCGCGGCGCATTATTAACAAAGGGAGCCAGCCGCTGCAAAACGGGATTTTCCCGTTCAAAAACAAGCCGAATTTCATCGTTTACAATTCGATCAATCTCACCAAACAAAAGAAAAATCTTTTTTTCCAGAAGCTTAGTGCTTTCATCGATCAAACGCCGCGCTTCAACGTTTGAATCGTGGATCAAAATAATTTTTTCCGTTAATGCCCGAACATTATCCTCAATTGTAGCAACATCTGTATTCAAGGCATTTTTTCGCAGCTGCAAGCTCTCGACAATGCGCTTATTATATTCCAACATCTTATCCAGCGCAGCACGCAAACTCATGCTCGCCGAATTGGCATAGCCAGTTTGAACTACATTCGTCAGCAGGCTGTCGAAACAGCTGTGCTGCCACAATTTAGCAGCCCGATTTTTTAATTCATTCGAGTCAAAATCTTTTTCCTCCCAGAAAGTTCCCAATGCCAAAAAGGCAAAATCCTCTACCCACGGATGAAGACGGGGATCAGGCAAACGATGGAACCGCTCAAGTTCCCGTTCGGCCCGGGTGGCCAGATAACCGTACCGACTGGAAATCGGATATACATGCGTTTCATCCAAACGGCCTTCAAATAATTGCTTCGCTACATAAGTGCGTAACGTATCGGCGTCCATGCTGTGCCGGTCTTTCTGGTCGAATTTGTTGACAAACACAAACAGACGGTCGCTCGTTACATTGGCTACTTCATCCAAAGACCTGCGGATATCAGCATCCGCCTCTGCATTTAATTGCGTATAATCCAATACTGCAATGACTGCAGATGCTTTTTCCAACTGTTCGCGCATAATTTTTTTCAAAAAAACTTGACCTGCTTCATTCGGGCCCGGGGTATCAATCAGGGTGAATTTTCCATTTCCTGCATCACAAAATTGCTCATCCAAATGAGTAAATTCAACTTCGATGGCAGGAAATTTTTGAATATCATCATAGCAGCCCAAGCAGTGGTCGATGTCGATGCCGACCCCTTCGCTGGCGCATAACCGCCAAATATCATTCATATTTTTCAAAAAATCAAAGATCTCTTGCTGACCGTTATACTGTCTATATACTTCTCCCAGCGATCCATCCATAATCTTGCGAACTAATTCTTTGCCGTTTTCTGTAGCGCAAAACGCCAAACGCTTCAAGGAACCCTCTTCATCCGCCTTTTGGAGGGCATTGTACAACTGACCAATCAATTGATTCATTGGCCCGGGATCCGCAAAAAACAATTCCGGCTCCCGTTTTCCCGGATAATGACGAATAACCGTCGGCAGCGTTGTCATCGGTTGATTGCGATTTGGCAGCACTTCTGTGCCAACAATTGTATTGATGGTTGTGGATTTGCCCGATTTCATCGTGCCAATCACAACAAAAGATGCTTCCAGGCGATCTACTTTATACCGTTCACTTTGTAATATTTTTTCCCATTGGCTGATGGCTTCACTACTCAGATTGCGCTGCCGTTCACCCAAACCCTCACGTTTTAATAAATCCGGCGCGTTTTTCAACGGCACTAGGATTTTTTCAACTTGTTCATCAATTAGCCGTATTACCTCTGCGCGATCAGCATCCATTTGTCGCAGAAACATGCCGTCCACCTCATTTCAAATTGCTGCGTACCCTTTAATGCACCATATGATGGAATTTCATAGTTTCTAATTTCTTATTTCGCAAGAAGACAACAGCGTGTTTTTCAGTCTTACAGGCAGCGAACCTATTGCGAGTTGTACAGCCTGTTATCCCTAACACAACAGAGCAGGGTTTATAGGCTGTTAGCGAGATAAAGCTCGTACGCAAGCCGCGTTTTCTAATTATCCAAAATTCGTTAGGAAATTCTAATTTCCTTCACCGGAAAACAAATATCTTTGTAGATTGTTCTTATGAAATATACCTCGTGATTTCTGATGAACAAAAAGATAAGCAGCAGGGTAGAGCTTGTTTCCCTGCCGCCGTTTGCAGCATTGTAACGTCATTCTGTTCGTAACTCTATATAAACTCTATATATCCCCAGATGCAAAAAATATCTTCCCATTGCCTATTTTTCCGGCTCTATACCATACTGGTTCAATAAGGCAAAACAACGATAATGCACTTCCGCCATTAAATCGGTACATCTTGCCAAATCAACGGTTCCTGTGCCGATTATGTCACGACAATTTATACTGCCGTATTTCTCTTTAAACCAATAAAATAATTCCGGAACCAGGATAATCGAATACTGTTCATGACATAGCGACAACAAACAAGAGCCGGCGGCCAACGCCCCGCAAAGATGATTTCCATGAAAACCGAAGCACGGCGCCCTCATCGCCCGTATTAGTTCTGCATCTGTTTTTCCAACCGTTTCAAGTCCCATTGCCATCACGATTTGCGCGCAACATTTTTGTTCGGAGATCAATTCAAGGATCCGGTCATTCCGTTCATCAACATTACTCACTGCCACATCCATCTCTCATGCTCTCCTTATCGCAGAGTAATCCAGTCCTCTACAAAACCGCAAGGTCCTTCAAACCATTGTTTCTGTTTCATTTAAACATGCTCCAGAGCAAGGTAACGCCGGCAAACGCCATCGCCAAAATAATGATCCAGCCTAGAATATTGCTGCTCTTTTTATTTACATAGGGGCCCATTATATCTGGGTTATTGGCAATCATCACTATGAGTACCATCAGAGGAGGAGCGGCCAAGCCATTAAACGCCGCTGAATAATATAACGCTTTAATTGGATCAATACCCACAAAATTAGTAATCATCCCTATTAGGGTCGAGAGGATAATCACCCCGTAAAACCCTTTCGCTTGACGGAATTTTTTGCTTAATCCAGCCTCCCAACCCATCGTTTCCGATACAGCATAGGAGGCCGATCCAGCCAAAATCGGTACAGCAAGTAATCCTGTGCCAATAATCCCTACCGCAAACAGCAGGTATGCCAAATCACCCGCCAGAGGCCGTAACGCTTCTGCGGCCTCTGGTGCAGTATCAATATTGGTTATCCCGTGAACATGCAGGGTCGAAGCGGTTGTAATGATGATAAAAAACATAATGGCCTGGGAAAAAAACATGCCGGCCACCGTATCTATACCCATGTTCCGGATATCCTGCTGCGTGATCACCGGTATTCCAATTCCCATACCTTCCAACTTATGCGCAACAAGCTCTTCTTCCACTTCTACCGACGCTTGCCAAAAGAACAAATAAGGCGATATGGTTGTCCCCAATACAGCTACAATATTCAAAATGTATTCTTTGGAAAACTGGATTTGCGGCCATACGGTATTGAACAATATTTGTTCCCAGTCCTGTTCAACCACAAAGGCCGTAATGACATAGGCAAGCAGCGAAAAAGTCAGATACTTTAAGATCCGGGCATAGGATTGATACGCAACAAATACCTCCAAGCCCAAAATAAGCAATGTCATGAAAAGGAGCCAAAACAGGTACGGCAATCCAGTGAGCATTTGGGCCGAGGCAGCCATTGCCCCTAAATCCGCGCCAATATTAAACGTATTCGCGAGCAAAAGCAACCAAACGGCAAAATACAATACCGGCTTGGGATAGTGAGTCCGGATTACGCCGGATAGTCCTTTGCCGGTTACCAACCCAATCCGTCCGCACATTTTTTGGATAACAATCATAAACGGCAACGAAAACAAGGCCAACCAAAGTTGACCATAGCCAAAAATCGCACCAGTTTGTGAATAAGTGGCAATGCCGGAGGGGTCGTCATCGGATGCCCCGGTAATAAAGCCCGGACCGATCTTGTTGAAGAGTTTCTTTGCCTTGGCTTTCATCGCTACCGCCTTTTATTTCTCTTAGTCTATCGGAAGGTATAACAAGCTCCGTGGGCAAGCAGCCAGCCTGGTTTTCCCGTTAAAGACACAAAAGGCCGTCAGAACGAACCGAATAAATCCGATGCGGCCTGGCAGTCATGATTATTCACCTCGATTTTTAGGTTCACAGCTGTGAACCTTGATTTGGCAAGGTTACAACAGGATATACATTCTCTCTTCAACAAAATATTCGCATATGATATCTATTAGTTTTTATTTTTCTACACTCATAGTATGATTCCTGCATAAGCCATGCACTCGCAGAAACAATTATGAATTTTTTGATAAATTACCATAAAAAAAGAGGCGAAGCCGATTCGATCCAGCCTCACCATTGCCTTAGACCTAAATTCATTATACACAAACCCTATGTAAATTGCAATAGTTTTTTTGTTTGCAATCGATAAGTTTCCCGCACCGGATCAATAAACAAAAAAAGAGCCCTTAAGCCTAACCTTCGGAACTCTTGCTGTGAATAAATATGGCGGAGCGGGTGGGATTCGAACCCACGTGCCGCGGACGGCAAACGCATTTCGAGTGCGCCTCGTTATGACCACTTCGATACCGCTCCA
>JAGFXW010000150.1 GCA_017861495.1 Bacillota bacterium | reverse complement strand
CTGCATTAATTCTAACAAAGGAGGCTTTCTTATTCTACTTATAGCTATAAGCTTTTCGGAACCACATGCCTAGCATGTGGTTTTCTGCTTACGCAAAAATGCTATTTGCACCACTAGGCAAATAGCCGCTTCCGTTTTGTGTGTCAGGCAAAAATATCTTACTATATATTTTACCACAGATGCACAAGGAGTACAAAATAATTGCTGTCATGGATGTACGGCGATATAACTTACCTGCAGACGGTGTTGCTGCCGCCTGATGGATGGAAATGCGTCTTGACAAGCACAACTATCCGTACTACTCTTGAAATTATATGAATATTGGTCATTAAACATTAAAACAGGGTGGTAATATGATGCACGATTTAAATACCGCTCGTCCAGTTAAAAAAGTTCCCCGACGGTTAAGAAAAGGGCGGGCGTTTACAGCATTACTAATTTTCTTTTGTTTGATTGCCGGAATTACCTACGCATTTTTTCCCGGGAACGATCAACCCAGAGCAGGCCTTGCCACTCCGGGAAAAGGGAAAATTAACATTTTGGTCTTGGGTGTAGATGAGCGGGACGATGATGTGGGACGCTCCGATACTTCCATCGTCGTTACCGTTGATACGGATGCCAAAAAGGCAACCATACTTTCTATTCCCCGGGATACGCGGTTGAAGATCCCCGGCCATAGTTGGGATAAAATAAACCATGCCTATGCATTCGGCGGAACCAAACTCTCCAAAACAGCAATCGAGGATTTGCTGGGAATTCCAATCAATTATACAGTCGTCATTAATTTTTCCGGGTTTGTCCGGATGATCGATGCCATTGGCGGCGTTACGATCGATGTCGACAAACGGATGAAATATTCGGATCCTTACGATGACAACGGTGGATTGTACATTGACATAAAGCCCGGCGTTCAAAAAATGGATGGCAAAACAGCGATCCAATACGTGCGCTTTCGGGATGAAGAAGGGGATATCGGCCGCGTGCAACGGCAGCAAAAATTTCTAAAAGCCGTGCTGCATGAATTTACAAAACCGCAGTTGATTACTCGCTTGCCGGATATCGTCAAACAATTCTCCAAAGCAGTAAAAACAGACATGCCAACCTACGAAATGGTGAAATTGATTCCCGTGATCAATGACGCTGCTAAAGCCGGACTGGGTGCCGAATGGGTAACAGGTACACCGGCCTGGATACGGGATATCAGCTATTGGCTTCCGGACATCAAGCAATTGAGGCAGAAAATTGCGCAACTGCAAGGAATTACAATCGACGAAAAATATCGCCATGCAGCCGAACTCTTAGCAGATGAATACACACAATCCGTACCCAAGGAACGAAAAATCTTGACTACTTCTCCTTCCGGACCTAAAACTGCAGCCACAGAAAAAAAACCTGCAACGCCACTTGCTAACACAGCAACTGACCAAAAGTTGGATCCGCCAAAAACAAAAGTTGATAACACGACTCCAGCAACCGGATCGAATCAGAAAGAACCGGCCAGCCACAGTACCGGATCCGCATCAACTACTTCCGATACAACCAAAGGAAAAACTCCGTAAAAAAAATGGGCTTGGGGAAAATCCTCAAGTCCATTTTCTCTCGATAACCTATTTTGCTTCTGCGAATAGCAGAACCTAATTTATCTCGTTAACAGCCTGTAAGACCCCGCCCTCTTAGGTCGGGGATCAACAGGCTATAAAACTCGAACTAAGTTCGCTCTAAGGGTTCGGCGGGGACAATAACCCCCTCCGAACCTAAGGCTCACTTATATTCTTAACGAATAAAGTTCGTCATTATTTTATTTTCTTTCTCTGGTTCGGCTACGGTTTGTTTTCCCGCTTGAACCAGTTTCATCAGCCATGCCATATTTTTCCCAAGAACCCGCATGATTTGCTTGCCTTCTTCATCTTGCAACGCCTCACCCGGCGCAGTTCCATGGATAACATTCCAATAATTTGTAGTCGGCATCAACATTTCTGCATAATTGATATAGTTATTCAATTGATTGAATGTAGCCACACCACCGGATCTCCGGACAGCGACAACCGCCGCCCCGACCTTGTGCCGAAACAACCCTTTATTGGCAACATAAAATGCCCGATCCAAAAAGGACTTCATGGTTCCGGCAATCGCCGAATAATGCACAGGGGAACCCAATATAATGCCGTCTGCCATTTTCATTTTCTCGATCCACTCGTTCACCGCATCATTCGCAATGATACACTTCTCATCGCCCTTTTCTGTACAGACATTGCAAGCAAGGCAGCCTCTAATTGCTTTGTCGCCTACATGTACAATTTCAACTTCTATTCCTTCTTTTTCGAGTTCTGCCGCGACCATTTTTATAGCATGATACGTATTACCTTCCTTTTTAGGACTTCCGTTGAACGCAACAACTTTCATCACAATACCTCCCGTTTCATTATTGTTCAGCACTACTTAGCCACTAGCTAGGCTTGCACCGCTCTAGCGGCTCTTGATCATAAAATCAAATCTAAAACAAAAATCCGGAAGATCTTTTCAAGACTCTCAGGATTTTTGCTGACTTAACATAATTCAACTATATTCAAATTATTAATGACATCCGCCGCAGCATCCGCCACAAGAACCTACATTATTAGGCATGCTGCATCCATGTCCTGACCGCTTAGCCATATGGGATGGCGCCATTACAGACAGGACTTTTACTAAAGCATCTTCACCACACACAGGGCAGTTTGTACCGGCATTTTCCGTGCCACTTTTTTGTAATAACTCTACTGTTTTCCCGCATTTCTTACACGAATACTCATAAATTGGCATTGAAAACTCCTCCTTAAATGTTAGTATCGTCAATCATCAAATTATCCATTATTTACTAATCAAAACCAATCGACTATGTGTTACTATTTGCCGTTGTAGAACCATTTATGCATGATTCATTAATCTCTGTGAACGGGCTGCCGGACGTTTTTTCATAAACAAACCGATCATTCCTGCAAGAAGAGGCAAAAGAAAAATAACATAAACAGCGGAAGAAAGACCCCATATATCTCCAATGCGGCCAATTGAAATGACCGCAAGACCGCCAATTCCTCCGGCAAACCCCATAGTCAAACCAGACGCCAAGGCTTTATTATCAGGAATTGCTTCTTGAGCCGCAACAACGGTAACGGAAAAGCTAGCCAAAAGGGCCGCTCCGCCTAATGCCAAGAAAAGAGTACTTACGATTCCCTGCGTATAATAAAAAGCTAGAAATAATGGCGTAGACAGCAGGAGTGAACTTACCGTCAGTTCTTTTCGCCCATACCGGTCAGATAGGAAGCCACCCGTTATGCCACCAATCGCTCCGGCAAAAAGCATCAGTGTCACCATGTGACTGGCGGCAATATTGGATAAGTTTTGTTCTTTAAAATATAATGGCAAGGTAGTCAATAGTGCCGTATAAGCTAAAGACCGAATAGCGATTACGCCAATAATCATCAACAGTTCCCGTTGTGCAGATTTTAGCGAGTTACAGACCGCAGCGAACGATGGATTCGATCCGTTTAAAACATTGTTTCGCGGCGCAAAAAAGAGCAGTAATACAGCCACAAAAATCCCGGGAATAATCGTGACAACGGTTGCTTGCAGGCCATAAGTTTGGAATAACGGTACCAAAAGAAGCGGTCCTAATGCAAAACCAAAGTTTCCAAAAGCAACGAACGCAGACAATAGTACTGCCTTTCGCTCGCCACTTAAGACGTTGATCATAGTAGATGCTTGCGGATGAAAAGCGGCCGTGCCAAGGCCAGCCAACCCGGAAAGAACAACCAGCAGCCAATAATTTTGTACCAAGCCCGTGACGCTAAGCATTCCAGCCATCCATAAGGTCCCCACATGAACAAGCCAACGTTTACCCTGGCGATCTAAAAAGTAACCAAAAAGCGGCTGCACTAATGAAGACGAAATCGTAAAAGCAGAAACCAGGATCGCTGCGCGAGTTACCGTAAATTCCGGATGCAATACCACCAAAAACGGAAGCATCTGTGGAAGATAATTGCTGTACATATCATTGAACATATGGGCTAAGGAAAGTATACCGATTTTAGAATATTGTATCGGCGATTTTCTCATATTAAAACTCCTTTCGCATGAGTAAGAAAAAAAACAAAGATTAGCAGATGTTATTTCTTGCATTTTATTATATAGTAACAATAGACTATTCAAGCCAACCTGTACAAATTAACTATTTTATTATAGGGAAAATAAAAAATAAATTCTACTCATTTGCCTCAGATTAAACTAAAAACCAGAATCGTAAAATATTCTACTGCAACAAGGGAGCGTGCTTGGGAAAATGGGAAATACGACCCTATGGACAAGGAATTTTATTATGGTATGCCTCAGCAATCTTTTGCAATTTATGATATTTTATATTTTAGTGGCTACCTTGCCGCTCTTTGTTACGAAACAGTTACATGGTGGCGAAGAGGCGACGGGTTTAATTATGTCTGCTTTTTTGTTGAGTGTGGTTCTCTTCAGACCGATAGCCGGAAAACTAATCGATGATTACGATAAAAGAAAAGTATTGTTATTTTCCTTGGCTTTATTTATGATCGTAGCACTTATTTACCCACTTGCAAGCAATATTTTTTTACTTCTTGTTTTGCGTTTTTTTCATGGTATTTCTTTTGGTATTTCAAATACGGCTACCGCGACAATGGCTGTTGAAGCTATTCCTGATCAACGTAAGGGAGAAGGAGTGAGTTACTATAGCCTGTTTATGACTCTCGGAATGGCTATTGGCCCATTTATCGGACTGACCCTTACTGCGAACTCCAACTTTTCCGTACTGTTCGGTTTCTGTATTTTTTTGGCGGTCTTATCATTGCTGGTCGGCATTCTGGTACAGCCCGCAAAAACGGTGAAGAAAACAACCGAAACCAATCTGGCACGGTTTAGCTGGCAGCGTTTTTTTGAACCGGATGCCATGGTAATTAGCCTGGCTGGATGCTGTGTCGCTTTTGCCTGGAGCGGTGTAGCAACGTTTTTTTCCGTTTATGCGCAAGAAAATGGCCTGGCATCTGCAGCACGTTATTTTTTTGTTGTCTATTCGGGCACAATATTGCTTTCGCGGCCCTTTGTCGGCAGGATCTTTGATCGAAAGGGAGCGGGAGTCATCATTTATCCTGCCTGCAGCCTGCTTGTAATTGGTTTACTATTACTCAGCCAGGCGCATACAACAGCGTTGTTTCTAGCGGCTGCAGCTGTTATTGGTTTAGGCGTCGGTTCGCTGTTTTCCAGTTACCAAACATTGGCCGTGCAATATTCGCCACTTCACAAGAGAGGACTGGGAACTTCAACCTTTTTTTGTTTTTATGATATCGGCATGGTTTTAGGTTCGCTCCTGCTTGGCATTTTGGCTGCCTACATCGGTTACAGTTCTATGTATATCATCTCCGCGGTACTGATCTTCTTATCGGCCTGGTTGTATAAACTCGCGGCAAAGAAAAATCAGTCAAGCGAAAAATGAATAATCAAAGAATGGCATTGAGGTTTCGGTATTAGCAAAGGAAAACCTGGTAGTCCGTTTGAAAACGGACTACCAGGTTTTTTTGTGGATAGCTACTATTTGTATAGATCGCGTACCCTCATTCAGCACGTCATTGAATAATCCTTGTTACCGCAGAAGAGCCCCGGAAATGACCATTCTTTGCACTTCATTAGTACCTTCATAAATCGTGGTGATCTTAGCATCCCTATACAGTCTTTCCACTTTAAAGTCTTTAATGAAACCATAGCCGCCATGGACTTGAATTGCTTTATTGCAGATCCAGTCCGCTGCTTCCGACGCGAACATTTTAGCCATTGCCGCTTCTTTACTGAAAGGCTTTCCTTCCTCTTTCAACATAGAAGCATGGTAAACCAAGAACCGTGCCGCTTCCAAACGGGTAGCCATATCGGCTAACATCCATTGAATGCTTGGAAAATTTCACCGCTTCATCCAATGCCGCTTGAGCGATCCCCAGTGCTTGTGTCGCAACACCGATCCGGCCTACATCCAAGGTTGCCATAGCGATGCCGAAACCTTTGCCTTCCTTGCCGACCAGATTTGCTTTCGGGATGCGGCAATTTTTGAATATCAGTTCCGCAGTCTGTGAACCGCGAATTCCCATTTTGTCTTCATGTTTGCCAATTTCAAAGCCAGGCAGCCCTGCTTCGACAACAAAAGCGCTAATCCCTTTTGTTCCGGCAGTTGGATCGGTCAAAGCAAATACAACGTATATATCGGCTACACCGCCATTGCTGATAAAGCACTTCGTTCCATTCAATACATATTCTTCGCCATCAAGAATAGCCGTAGTTTGGCCCGCTCCGGCATCAGTCCCTGCACCTGGTTCGGTTAATGCAAAAGCGCCCAATTTTTCGCCTGTGCACAACGGGGTAAGATATTTTTGCTTTAATTCTTCGGAACCATAGTTATAAATCGCAGAACAAGCCAAGGAAGCGTGCACTTCATAACTAATCCCGGTGGAAGCGCAAGACCGGCAGATTTGCTCTAAAACTAAAGTGTAGCTGAGAAAATCAGCGCCAGCACCGCCATACTCCGTCGGATAGGAGATGCCCATAAAATCGAGTTCCGCCATTTTTTGATATATTTTTTGGGGGATCTTTTCTGTTTTGTCAATCTCAGCCGCGATCGGTTCCAGGTACTCCAGAGCAAATTCCCTTGCATTTTGTTGGATAAGCTGTTGTTCCTCTGTCAGATTAAAATTCACTGAAATGACCTCCTTGTTATTTGTTTGGTAATGGATCTCTTCTGCCATAATTCCAAAAATACTGTCTTGCTTATATATTAGACCAGTCGTCTATAAATGTAAAGAACTATTTTTATAGTATTACAACTTTTTATTTTTAAATAATTCGTAACTCTTCTGTTTATAGAAAAGACCTTGACTATTCCAGCATACCTGTCTATGATAAAATCATGAAAAATATTACACGCGATAAACTTATCCGGGCCGGCGCCAAAGCGATGCTGGCAAAAAGCTACAACGCTGTAGGAATTCAGGAAGTATTATCTGAAGTGAATGTCCCAAAAGGATCTTTTTATTATTACTTCAACTCAAAGGAAGATTTTGGCAAAGCAATTATCCACTACTACGGCGAACAACTGGCGAAATCCATCCAGAAAAGTTTATCAGACACAAATGTATCGCCGCGGGAAAGAATGGTGAATTATTTTTCTTCCCTCAAATCATATTTTGTAAACGTTGGCTGCAATCAAGGCTGTCTTGTGGCAAAATTAGCAACAGAAATTGCAGATAGCAGTCCTTCCATGCGTATCGCTTTAAAGCAGGAATTTGATAAGTGGGCCGCTTTATTTGCCGATTGCATACGGGAAGCGCAAAAAACCGGGGAAATAGCGAAAGAACATGATCCGGAATCTTTGGCTGAATTTATCTATACTTCCTGGGAAGGCGCTCTTATTCGCATGCAGGTAAATCTAGATCCCAGCTCGATCGATAATTTTATGACCTATATATTTGATAGGGTTATTCCTAAACAGACACAATAATTCTATGCGACAAGAAGACGCTGTTAAGCCCTCCGGCTTAACAGCGTCTTTTTGTCTAAACTCAAAATTACCAATCGGATCTGCATTGCATTGACTGCTGCAATACCGTCGAATTAATACAGTTTCTTCAAATCTTCCTCTTTCATCCCAAAAGAATACTCCGGCCCAGGGAAACTGCCGTCCAGCGATTCTTGGTAAAACTGGTTCAGGGCATCCACCATTTGGCCGTTGAGTTTTGCATATTGTTTGACAAATTTAGGCACAAACCGATCGAACATTCCTAATAGATCCTGCGTAACCAATACCTGCGCATCGCAATGCGGTCCTGCGCCAATTCCCATCGTAGGAATCGTTACCTGCTCCGTAATCAATTTCGCTACCGGAGAAGGAACACATTCCAGTACAATCGCAAATGCGCCTGCTTCTTCCAACGCCTTGGCATCCTCAATTAACTGTTTCGCTGCGTCCGCATCTTTGCCTTGCACCTTAAACCCACCTAATTGGGCGGCTGTTTGCGGAGTTAAGCCAATATGACCTACAACCGGGATTCCACCATCCACCATTGCTTTGACGATGGGAGCCACTTTTACTCCACCTTCTAATTTGACGGCGTCAGCTCCGCCTTCTTTCATGATCCGATTGCCGTTGCGGATCGCATCCTCGATGCTCACATTGTAAGAACCGAACGGCATGTCCCCTACGACAAAGGTTCCGGGCGCGCCGTATACGACCGGTTTCGTGTGGTGGATAATATCATCCATGGTAACCGGGACAGTACTGTTGTACCCAAAAACAACCATGCCCATCGAATCACCGACCAAGATCATTTCGATCGGGGTTTTATCAATCACGGATGCCAGTAAAACATCATAAGCCGTAACCATAGTAAATTTCTTACCGGTTTCTTTCAACGCCTTGAATTGGGGGATCGTTAATTTTACTTTCGCCATTGCAGTACTCTCTCCTTTTGCTTTAATTTTTTAGCCTTGCACAGAATTGATGGCCCTATGTATCGTATTAATCATTTTTTCTCCTAAATAAGTAAAAAACTGCAGGCCATGTAGTCATTATAGCACGAAAGCAAAAAAATGTGTCGAGGGAAATGTGTCGAGGGGACGGGGTTGTGACACGCCCTAATCACTGCTCTAATCTACTGCCGGAATATCTGTCGGCACAAAAACATATCCGCCATCGTCATTGATTTGTACATATCCCATTCCAGGAAACGCAATGTGATCATCGCCAATCAGCCAATTGTTTTCCGCCGCTTCGGCCAAAAACTGCTGCCGCGTCTTCGCAGCTTCGGCTTTATCACTGTCGTAAGAGATTGCCACTGACGGGTCTTCAAACTGCACGGCTGCAACATGGACGATATCACCACACAGAACCAAAGTATTTCCTTTACTCTCAATAACATATCCTGTGTGTCCGGGTGTATGACCGAATAATGCCCTGGCTCTAATTCCTGAAGACAACAGGTCCTTTTCATCAAAGGTTTTAAACTTGCCCGCAATCATATAAGGGGTAATCGCTGTTTTTGCCGCTTGAAACGTTCGCCTTACATCAGCCGGAGCTTCATTCCGGTTACTGTCGCCCAGCCAATAATCGGCTTCGCGTTGATTGGCGTATACGGTTGCATTGGGAAAGACCCGCTCCGAGCCGGACACCAGTCCTCCGACATGGTCTCCATGCATATGCGTGAGATACACTTCTTCGATTTGTTCCGGTTTGTAGCCGGCAGCACGCAGATTATTCAGCACGTTCCCCATGCTCGGGCTGCCCATTTCTCCATTACCGGTATCGATCAGCACCAGCTTGGATCCTGTATTAATAAGATACGCGTTCACCGTGCTTTCCATTTGCTCATCAGGATAAGCGCGTACTAACATCTCTTTGAGTTTTTCCCGGTCTCCTTGCAACAACTGCACTTGCTGGTCGAGCAGCCGCTTATTAGTGCCGTCAGACAGCGCAATTACCTCAACGTCGCCTACCATCATTCGACAATACCCCTTTCCATCCGTTTGTTCCCCTGCCCAAGCGGCAGCATTAAACATTACGGTATACAGCAAGAAAGCGATAGTAAAAAAGATAGTATGAAGTTTGGAAGGCATCCTGTCACAAAAAGTATTCATAAAAGAATTCCTCCTTTTTGTATTCTTTCATACCGTAAAAAATACTAAAGGTAATGAAACAACCATATTCGGCTATTTTTTCAAGATGAAATCCGGGGACATTTCTTGCCATTTTGCCATTTTAGCAGCTAAAACCGCCTTACTTTCTTCATCTTCTTTCATGGCAATCAGTTCCCAATCCATTTCTTTAAGAGCAGTAACCACTTCGAGTAATTTCTGGTATGGGATTGAAATGATATGCATCCCCGCCGGGTACACCTTACGGCGTTTCATCCCATGGTGCATGCCGGTTACACAGAAATTCACTTTTCCGCTGACGTAAGGATAGGCATAGGTCCAGGCACAGCTAAGGACATTCGAAGTTTTAGACTCCCACAAATCGCCGGAAATATAGCTTGTGGCCCGCATAACGATATCGGCCTGCTCCGTGTTGGCCACAATAATCACCAGATCCGGATCAAAATCACAAAGCGAAACAGGGCAAAACACCACAAAATTATGCGCACCTCGAACCAGGGTAGGAAGCATATTGTACAATCTGGCATTGGCGGCCGGTGTTTTAAAAACGCCAAAATCATAGCCGGCTTGCCCACTGGCGCCTAACGGAGGCTTATCGATCATCCCTAAGACCATTTTGCCAAAGCAAGCATCATCGTCCTTTGTTATAAAAAACTGTTTACCCGTATCCTGCGCTTCACGCACGAATTGACAAAACGATAAGCTCTTGTCAATCCGTTCTACATTTTCCGGCTGGCTGTAATGAAACTTAATTGCCACAGCAGGAAACTGCAGCCCCAACTTTGCAAACACTTCTTTTGCTGCTTCCTCTACCATACCAGTATCGCCTTCTTTCGATTTTTTGTGTCAGGGGGTGTGTCAGGGGGACGGGGTTGTGACACACTATCATGTTCTTAAAATAATGCCTCGATTAATTCCAGTAAGTCTTTCTAGTTGACGAACAGATAAGTTGTATTTCCCTTTTAGCTTCTTTAAATATTGATTTCTATCTACAATCTCTAATTTTTGTAAGTCTAATGTGTTCTTTACCCGGCATACCTGCTTTATTATTTCTTGTGCTTCCTCATCGGGCATTCGTTGCTTATTTTCGTGATTAATATCCAAACAGTTACTGTCATTTACTGCGGTTGTGTACTCTATAAAGTTTTGTATTGCGATTTTCCTATCAGTACTTATTATCTCAAGAATAAATTTTACATCGACCAAGTTTGCTGCTTTCAAATACTCATGATAACTACTCCACATATAGTCCTGGATTTGTTTTACCAATCCGGCTTTTACCGGATTTTGATGGATATACCTCTGCACAGTCTGAAGATATCGTTCGTCTTCTACCGGTTCACTTTTAAATCGATCTTGAAATAAGTTTCCTACTCTTTGATACTTGTTATTGTACCAATAAACATAACTGCCGCCTATTCTCCGCATAATCTGCTCCAAGGGTTCCGTTCCTGTTTTGAGCAACAAATGTATATGGTTTCCCATTAAACAGTATGCATAGATTTCGTATCCGCATTTTTCTTTATATCGCTGAAGGGTTTTGAGAAACTGGCTATAATCTTTCTCCTCTTCAAATATTACCTGCCGGTTAATTCCCCTCATAATGATATGATAAATTCCACTTTCACTTTTTTCTCTTGCTTTACGCGGCATTTTCTACCACCTCAGCTTTGGATTAAATATTGTAGTCTATTGTGTCAACAACCCCGTCCCCCTGACACATCCCTAAAATCACGCCGTTAATGAGTACATTCTCTTTCAAACATATTTTTCCTACCAGTCAATCTTGGAAAGTCTTCTCAGACTATGGTAAGCTTAGTTAGAGGTGTATAGGATGATAACACAATATCGTACGGTCAAAGGCTACAGCGAAAGCGAATTGGAAATTAACAAATCACGGTTTATTACCTATGTAAATCGAATTGAAACAATAGATGATGCCAGTCGGTTTATCGAGCAAATAAAAAAGAAACATTTGGATGCCTCCCACAATTGTTCCGCGTATACGTTAGGTGACCAGGATCAATTGCAAAAAGCCGATGACGACGGAGAACCGACCGGGACTGCCGGCCGCCCTATTTTGGAGGTTCTAAAAAAAACAGCGGTAAAAAACGTAGTCATCGTTGTAACCCGTTATTTTGGCGGAATCAAGTTAGGCGCAGGCGGATTGATCCGGGCCTACGGCAAAGCAGCCAGCAACGGCCTGCTGGCGTCCGGATTGGTCGAACGGATACTCCACACCCGCTTATCAATTTGCCTGGACTATTCATTGCAAGGGCTGGTAGAAAATAGCTTGCGTGCCGACGGATACAGGATTGAACACAAGGAATTCGCCGAAAAGGTAACTTTGACGGTACTGGAAAAGTGCGGCCACGAAGAAACTTTCATAAAAAAAATCCGCGATTTGACAGCCGCTCAAGCAAACATAACCTGCTTGGACCAGACCTATGCGGAAATTGCAATTTGAATGCGTGTCAGGGGGACGGGGTTGTTG
>JAGFXW010000149.1 GCA_017861495.1 Bacillota bacterium | reverse complement strand
TATGCGGTTGGCAACTTTTCAGAGAGTCTTGAGACTCCGCTGGTACCATGCCCTTATAGGGCAGAGCAAGCCACCCGTTAGACGGGTGGTGCTGACTTACGAAATATCAGGAAATGGTTGTTTGTGGGTTGCAGCTTCAGATGGCGCACTGACCTGATGCGGATGATAATCAACGCTTCGACGCTATCGCTTGACCTCCGCCTATGGTTATCATCCGCATCAGGTTTTTGTACATGCAATTGTTATCTTCGTCTTCTTTACAGTACGCCGCCTTGCGTACTATAATTAGGGACAGGCAGGTGATGGAATGATACAAGAGGTCATCGTAGTAGAAGGAAAAAGCGATATTGCGGCGGTACGCCGGGCGGTGGAAGCGGAATGTATAGAAACCGGCGGCTTCGGCTTGCAAAAATACGTATTGGATAAATTAGAACAAGCTTACCGTAAACGCGGCTTAATTATTTTAACGGATCCGGACAGCGCGGGCGAACGGATCCGGCGTTTTCTCGGTGAGCGGTTTCCGGCTGCGAAGCATGCGTTTGTGCCGCGCAAAGACGCCAGCAGTCCGGACGACATCGGCATTGAACAAGCTTCGCCGGAAGCAATCCGTTCCGCCTTGGAACGGGTACGGTACCATGAGTTTGAGCCAAGCGGCCAATTCTCCAATGCTGACATGATCAAGTTTGATTTGAGCGGCGCCGGCTGTGCTGCGGCCCGGCGGGCTGCTTTGGGCGCAATTCTTGGCATTGGGTACGCGAACGCCAAGACGTTCTTATATCGCCTGAATCATTATGGCGTAAAACGGGAAGAATTTATGGCTGCATTACGGACAATGGGGGAAGAAGAATGATACAACCAAAGATAGCCGATAAAGAAGTAACGTTGCATATCTTGAAAACGTTCGGGATCCGGCTGCAAAAAAAACTGGGCCAAAATTTTTTAATTGACGGGAAAGTAGTAGACCAAATTGTTGCGGCAGCCCAGCTTCAACCCGGAGAACAAGTGCTGGAAATCGGTCCGGGCATAGGAACCCTTACGCAGGGCTTGGCCGAAACGGGAGCAGCGGTGACCTCTGTGGAACTGGATCGCCATTTGATCGATATCCTGGCCAAAACATTAGAAGGTTATGACAACGTACGTATCGTGCACGGCGATTTTTTAAAACTGGATATTTCTCGGGAAATAACGGCCCCGAACTATAAAATTATTGCCAATTTGCCGTATTATATCACGACGCCGATTATTATGCGGATATTGGAAGAACGGATGCCGGTCGAACTGCTGGTAACCATGGTGCAAAAAGAAGTGGCCGAACGAATGGTGGCCAAGCCGGGTACAAAGGAGTACGGAGCGTTGTCGGTTGCCGTTCAGTATTATACGCAACCGGAAATCGTGTTTATCGTCCCGCCGGCGGCGTTTATACCGCCGCCGGCCGTCGAATCGGCAGTCATTCGCTGTGTAGTCCGGAAACAGCCGCCGGTTGAAGTCCAACAGGAAAAAATGTTTTTCCGGGTTGTCAAGGCAGCGTTTTCCCAACGGCGGAAAACCTTGCAGAATTGCCTGAAGGCGGCCGGACTGGCTGCCGACAAGGCGGGAACCGTTCTGGCAGCGGCGGGGATTGATGGAACCCGGCGGGGTGAGACCTTGTCGTTGGTGGAGTTTGCTGCTGTTGCCAACGCCTGGAGTGATTTGAACCGGGAATAGAAAACAATAGCCGCCTGAAAAGGCGGCTATTGTTTTCTATAACGTAAATCCTTTGCCCATCACCTCCGCCGCATCCTGGACAATCATAAAGGCATGCCGGTCAACCCGTTCGACAATGAATTTGATTTTTGCGATTTGCGTTAGTTTGACAACAACAAAGATGACTTTCTTTTCGGTGTGGGTAAATGCGCCTTCGCCGTTTAGAAAAGTGACGCCGCGGCCGACTTCGTCAAGAATTGCGGCGGCAATTTCATCGCTGACTTCTGAAATAATAATGATGGTTTTTTTGTGGTTGAAGCCTTCGACGACCTTATCAGTCAAATTGGCGGCAACAAACATGGAAAGCAAAGTGTACATGGCCGGTTTCATGCCGAATAGCAAGGCGGCGACAATCATAACGCCGCAATTAATGGCAAAACCGACTGTGCTGATGTTGATGGAATAATATTTTTTCAGGATCGCGCCGACAATATCCGTACCGCCCGATCCGCCGTTGACCCGAAAAACCATCCCTGAACCAATGCCGGCGATCGCTCCGCCGTAGATTGCCGCCAGCATAATGTCGTCGACGATGTTCCAGCCGGCTATAAAGCCGGTCAGATCAATGGCCAGGGCGAAGGTGCAGAGTCCGTACAAAGAGATGATGAAATAATCTTTGTCCAGCAAATGGTAAGCCAGGGCAAACAACGGCAAGTTGAACAGCATGACCATGATGCCGATCGGCCATTGAAAGATGAAGAATAAAATCATGGCGATGCCGCTGACCCCGCCGCTTAACAGATGATGGGGCACCCAGAACGCATTGATCCCGATGCCGGCAACGAGGCTACCCAAGCCGACGATGATATAGCGAAATAATTGATTTTGCATGTCCGGATCCTCCTGAGGCGCAATAAGATGATAATAAAAAGTTATCCACTAGTACAGTTTGCTTTTGTAGTGCAAAGTTCCTGCCGATTTGCAAGCGCGACTCAAAAACGCGAAAGAGAAAACGACCGACTGCCGAAGCGTCACAGCTTGAGCCCGGCCTTAAAGAGGATTTACACGCGGCCATGGGGAAAATAAACGGTAGGCATATATTCTGCGCTGCGGCTGAAGTTTTGCGCCGGGAACGCAGAGCAACAAAGGAATTGAAGGGAAGGCGATTGCGGTGGATTATGCGGCGATACTGTGGATGGTTTTCATCATGTTTAGCATTTGGCCCTTGCTTCGTCAGCAGAGTTTGGAACGGTCCCGGCTGCGTTTGCTTCAAAGCATTGAACAAAGCAGGAATTCCCGCTTGATTACGCTGATACACCGGCAGGAAGCAATCAGCTTCCTGGGCCTTCCGATCAGCCGTTACATTACCATTGAAGATTCGGAAAAGGTTTTGCGCGCCATTCGTATGACTCCGGATGACATGCCGATTGACCTGCTTCTGCATACGCCGGGCGGATTGGTGCTGGCTTCGGAACAGATCGCCCATGCCTTGATGCGCCATCCGGCGAAGGTAACGGTGCTGGTGCCGCATTATGCGATGAGCGGCGGAACCATGGTTGCATTGGCTGCGGATGAGATTGTTATGGATTGTAATGCCGTACTAGGGCCGGTTGACCCTCAGCTGGGCCAGTATCCGGCTGCATCGATCCTGAAAGCGGTCAGCCGCAAAAATATTAACGAAATTGATGACGCTACGCTGATCATGGCGGATATAGCGGAAAAAGCGATTGATCAGGTCGAAGAGTTTTTAACCGAAGTGCTTGCCGACAAAATGGCGCCGGAAAAAGCCAGAGAGTTGGCCCGGATACTTTCAGAAGGAAGATGGACCCATGATTATCCGATTACCTGCGATAAGCTGAAGGCGATGGGGCTGCCGATCAGCGCTGAATTGCCGGATGTAATTTATGATTTGATGGATTTGTATCCCCAACCGGTACAGCGCCGTCCTTCTGTGGAATATATTCCCCTGCCGTATGAACGGGGTCCGTTCCGCAAGCCGGTGTAAAATGGAGAATTTGCGTTTGTCCTATTGCAGGCGAGCCCGGTTATGTCGTAAAATATAATTTGAAGTATCACGCGATAGGCAAAAAATGGAATTCGTTATTCGTAGTATTGTACGCGGAGGTGCATGGTGGAGAATTTACAGCAAGAAAAAAAGATGAATGAAGAATTGCAGTTGGTTATCTTTCGGCTGGCAAAAGAAGAATACGGTTTGCCGATTGCGAAGGTTCATGAAATTAACCGGTTGACGCCGATTACAAAATTGCCGCAAACGCCGGAGTTCATGGAAGGTGTTACTAATCTGCGCGGTAAAATTATTCCGGTTTTTGACCTTCGAAAGCGGTTTCAATTATCGACAATAGAAAACAGTGATGATACCCGGATTATTATTGTTGCCGTAAAGGAGCAGGTTGTGGGCATTATCGTGGATGCAGTCCACGAAGTCATTAAATTGCCGGCATCTGCGGTTGAACCGCCGCCGCCTGCGTTCGTTCTTGATGCGCAATATATTCATGGCGTTGGAAAAATGGATACCCGGCTTATTATTCTGCTGGATATGGACAAAGTGTTAAGCGGGCCGGAGGAAATTCTTCTGCAGGGAATGGCCTGTCAATGAGCAAACAGCAAGCAATCACAGTGAAAGCTCATGCGAAAATTAATTTAACGTTGGATGTTTTACATCGCCGGGATGATGGTTACCATGAAGTCGAGATGGTGATGCAGAGTGTTGACCTGGCGGATATCATAGAAATCCGGGAGCAGGAAAAAGAAATAAATGTAGAAACAGATCTTCCGGGCTTGGCTTGCGATTCTTCGAATTTGGCGTATCGGGCGGCAAAACTGTTGTGCACCCGATTGTTAATCGATCGCGGCGTAAAGATTACGTTAACCAAAAAAATCCCGCTGGCGGCAGGGTTGGCAGGCGGCAGCAGTGACGCGGCCGCTGTTTTGCAGGGATTAAACCAATTGTGGAAACTGGACCTGACGATGGAAGAGCTGAAGCGGTTAGGCGCTGAATTAGGTTCGGATGTTCCGTTTTGTTTGCAGGGCGGTACCGCCTTGGCGACAGGACGGGGCGAAATCGTAACCGCTTTGCCGGACCTTCCTGCTTGTTGGCTGGTATTGGCGAAACCGCCGATAGAAGTGTCGACTGCCTGGGTATACGGTAATTACCGGAACCAGGAAGGAATTCTTCATCCGGATACGGAAGGGGTCATCCGTTGCCTACAGGACGGGGACCTGATTGGAGTTGCCGCCAAACTGAATAATGTATTGGAAGCGGTCACAATTCCCGCACATCCGGAAATTGGCAGAATCAAACAGTGTTTACGGGAAAGCGGCGCATTGGGTGTATTGATGTCCGGCAGCGGACCGACGGTATTTGGAATCATGCCGGATGAACGCCGGGCCAAACAGGCTGCGGAAAAGCTGAGTCAACAGGAACAGGCGCAAATTATGATTACAAAGACAGTATCGAAGGTGGTGGGTGCGCATGGAACGGCGTTTGGTGCCGATTAAACTCGATAGCTATAAACCGCTTCGGGAAGTGATTAGTGAAACGCTCCGCGAAGCAATTGTAGCCGGGACGTTAAAACCGGGGGAACGGCTGATGGAAATTCAGCTGGCGGAAGAATTGGGAGTAAGCCGGACTCCGGTTCGCGAAGCAATTCGCAAGCTGGAATTGGAAGGGTTCGTAGTGATGATCCCCAGACGGGGAACCTATGTTGCCGACTTATCGATAAAAGACGTAAATGAAGTTTTTGAAATCCGGACGGCGTTGGATATTTTGGCAGCCGGGTTGGCGGTCGAACGTATTACCGAAGAAGAACTGGAGCAACTGGAACGGGTTCTGGTCGAAATTGGCGAATATATTGAACAGAACGATATCGAAAAAATTGTCGCGGCCGACGGCCGTTACCACGACATCTTATACCGTGCGAGCCGCAACGATCGCCTTGTCGGTATCATTAATAATTTACGGGAACAATTTACCCGGTTCCGCTCCATCTCGATGGCGTATCCGGGCCGGATCAAGAATACGGTGGATGAACACCGACAATTGGTAGAAGCAATTGCTCAGCGGGATATTGCCCTGGCTCAGCGGCTGGCCCGCGAACACATGGAAAATGCTGAGCAGACCCTGTTGCTTGATATGCAGGAACGCAGGCAGGGTTAAGAGAGGAGTCTCAATACATGGTTGATGCCATTATTCTGGCAGGTGGACAAAACAGTAAGCCGCTCAGACGGTTTGCTGGTGAACAATATGAGGCGTTGATTGAGATCAATGGTCAGCCGATGGTGACATATGTAGCCCGCGCCCTCTCCGCCAGCCGGAATGTGGACCGGATATTTGCCGTCGGCCCATGCGGTATTTTAAGAAAATGTGATTTTCCAGCAGAGACCGTCATTGTTGAGAGCGGTCGCACGATTATTGATACGATTGTCAGCGGGATGGAAGCTCTTGGCCATGATCGTCATGTCCTTGTTGTGACGGCGGACATTCCTTTACTATCTGCGCAGGCGATTGATAATTTTCTGGAACAATGCAGCCCGGCGATCGCGGATA
>JAGFXW010000148.1 GCA_017861495.1 Bacillota bacterium | reverse complement strand
AAAGGTATGACTGCTTTGGTAATCAGATTCCAATCTTTATTAAGATGGGTAGAGAAAGACGGTTGCAAATTTACCACACTCATCGTTTTATTGCCCAAAACACCACCGGTAAACGTGTCATATTGAAGGCGAATATACTCCACATCAGCAATCGGATTCTCAGTTACTTTCGCTAAACTAAGCACGGAAGGGGCGTTTCCGGCCGCATTAATAACCTCCTTGTCAGCTGCCGCCTCGACAGCGCCCGGTTGGAAAGCACAAAATAGCATACTCAAGTACAGAATAAACCATACCGGTGTTAATAGCGGTTTTCCAACTCCATTCTTCATTCTGCTCAGCTCCGAAATATTTTTCAATACTTAAAATATTCTGCAGTTTCCACAATAAACCTTCTGCGTATACTTAAATTGTCAATTTTTTTTAATATTTTCCATATTTTCAATCTATTTTTGTTTGCAAAGCGTTCATTATTCCTTCACTTCAAGCCAACGGCTGTTAATCCTCGCCCTACAAGGGCAAGGCACCATGTCTCGAAGGGGTGACCGGTTTTGCGAAGGATAAGTAAACAACATGCGTCATACTGCCTTCTTGCAGTCCATAAACCTATTTTTCCGGCGACCGCTTGTCTCCCATTTCATTGAAGAAATAGTTCAGCGCAATGGCGGCGATACTGCCGGCGGTAATGCCGCTGTGCAAAATGACCTGCGCCCACTTCGGAAAATTTTGATAAAACCCGGGCACAGCCAACGGAATTAAGCCGATTCCCAAACAAACCGCCACGATCATCGCATTGTGCGTGCCTTCGAATTGGACTTTACCCAGCGCCCGGATCCCGCTTGCCGCTACCATGCCGAACAGGGCGATCCCCGCGCCGCCGAGCACCGGGGTCGGAATACAGGCAACTACGGCCGCCGCCTTGGGGAACAAGCCTAAAACGATGAGGATCATTCCCGCCGCCACAACCACATAACGGCTTCTTACCCGCGTCAAGCTGACGAGACCGACATTTTGCGCGAACGCCGAGTGAGGAAACGTGTTCATGATACCGCCCAGCAGAGTGGAAAACGAGTCCGCCCGCAGTCCCCGCGTCAAATCCTTCTGCGTGACCGGCTTGCCGATAATTTCGCCGACCGCAATAAAATCGCCCGTCGTTTCGGTCATAATGACCAGCATGGCTAACGTCAGCGCCACAATCGCCGCAATATCAAACGTGGGCCAGCCAAAATAGAACGGCTGGGAAAAACCGATCCAGGCGGCACTGCCGACCTTGGAAAAATCGACGATGCCCAGCAGCGCCGCCAAAGCCGTGCCAATTACCAAACCCAGCAGAACGGCAATATTGCTGTAAAAGCCTTTTAAATAGCGGTACAACAGAATGACCAAAACAAGAACCGTAAACGCAAGGCCAATCGATTGCAAGCTGCCGAAGCCGGGAGTGCCGGGCACACCGCCGCCCGCCCAGCGAACCGCCACCGGCAGCAGGGAAACCCCGATCAGTGTGATGATGGAGCCCGTCACCACCGGCGGAAAATAGCGGATCAAACGGCTGAAAACCGGACTGATCAGGTAGCCGACCACCCCGGCGGCGATCGTCGCGCCAAAGATGGCCAGCAGGCCGGCAGTCTGCCCGCCGGCGCTTTGCCCGACCATCACCATAGGCGCTACCGCCGCAAACGATACGCCCTGGACAATCGGGCTTTTGATCCCCATATTCAGAAAACCATAGGCTTGAATAATTGTTGCCACGCCGGCAACAAACAAATCGGAATTAATCAACACAATCAACTGCTCTGACGACAACTTCAATGCATTGGCAAGGATCAGGGGCACCGCCACACAACCAGCATACATCGCCATGACGTGCTGCAACCCGTAAGCAAATAATTGTCCTTTTGGCAGGATTTCATCCACTGGGTGAATTTTTTCCGGTTCCATGTATTGTTAGGTTCGGAGGGGGTTATTGCCCCCTCCGAACCCTTAGAGCGAACTTAAGACTGAGGCTCGAAATCTTTGATTTCGCGAAGCCGAAGTTTCCCTTTATGGTTTCGAGTGTTATAGCCTGTTGATCCCCGACCTAAGAGGGCGGGTGTCCCTGTGCCCCGAATGGGGTATTACAGGCTGTTAACGAGATAAACACTTTTTCCGGCGTGATAGGCAGCCGGGTAATTCGCACACCTACGGCATGATATACCGCCGCGGCAATAGCCGCTGCCGGTGTATTAATCACGACTTCACCCACCGATTTGGCGCCAAACGGCCCTGTCGGCTCAAAGCTCTCCTTAAACGCCACCCGCACGGTTCCGATATCTTTGCGGCAGGGGATCTTGTACTGCATGAAGGAATTAGTCAGGAGTTTGCCCTTGTTATCGTACCGCACGTCCTCATATAACGCCATTCCGATTCCCTGGACCAGCCCTCCCTCGACCTGGATCCGGGCCAGATGAGGATTGATGACGGTTCCGCAATCAACTACCGCTGCAAAATCCAATAATTCGACTTTCCCGGTTTCCCTGTCGACCTCGACTTCCGCAAACCCGGCGATAAACGGCGGCGGCGAAATGGGACTGCCATACGTCGCATTACCGACCAACTGCCGATGATCGGGGCCAACCACCACCTGCTGCGCCAATTTTTTCAGGCCAATCATTTTCTCCGTCCCGGTCACCCGCACGGTATGGCCGTTAAACTCCACCTCTTCTTCCGTCGCCTGCAGGAACTTCGCCCCCTCGGCAAGGATTTGCTGCTTCAGGTCTTCCGCCGCCCGCACGACAGCCATTCCCGTCACATAAGTCGTACTGGAAGCGTAGGATCCCGGATCAAACGGCGAAACGTCTGTGTCCGCCGCATGGACGATGATCTGGTTCAGCGAAACCTCCAAAACCTCGGCCGCCATCTGCGCAAGGATCGTATCACTGCCGGTTCCCATATCCGTGGAACCGATTAACAGGGAAAAATCACCGTTGTCGTTCAGCCGTACTTCGGCAGAAGCCGTATCGATATTCGCAATACCGGAGCCCTGCATGGTCACCGCCATACCGATGCCCCGCACCTTGCTGCCGCCATATTCCTGTTTCGGATATTTTGCGGCCCAGCCTATCAGTTCCTTGCCTTTTTCAATACACCGGTTCAACGCGGAGCTTTCCAGGATGTCTCCCTTGTAGCCGAGGAACGGTTCGCCTTCGCGGGCAATATTTTTCAACCGGAGTTCCGCCGGATCCAGGCCCATCTTTTCGGCCAGCAGGTTCACCGCCGACTCCAGGGCAAAGGTCCCCTGCGTCGCGCCATAGCCGCGGTACGCCCCGGCCGCCGGTTTGTTGGTGTAGACGACATGGCCCATAAACCGGACCGCTTTGGTTTTATTGTATAACGGCAGTGTTTTCTCCCCCGTTACCATAAATACGGTGGAAGCATGCTCGCCGTAGGCGCCGGTATCGGACAAGCCCTGGATGTCGACGGCGCGGATAACCCCTTCCTTGTCGGCCCCCAGCGTAACCTTCAGGCGCATGGCATGACGGCTGGTGGTACAGGTAAACGTCTCCTCCCGGTCATACACCAGGATGGCCGGCTTGCCTGTTTTCAACGTAACCGCCGCCGTAAAGATTTCGACACAGGACGTCTGCTTGCTGCCGAACCCGCCGCCGATCCGCGGTTTGATCACCCGGATCCTGCTCGTCGGCAAATCGAACGCCCGCGCCAGCATCCGCCGGGCATGAAACGGCACCTGGGTAGAACTGACGACCACCAGGCGGCCCAAATGATCAAGGTAATTGAACGCGCGCTGGGTTTCCATCATGCACTGGGCGTTGGCCTGTGTATAGAAGGTCTCTTCTACCACAACATCGCACTTGCGCAATTCCTCTTCAATATTCCCCACTTCCCACTTTTGCGTAGACACGATATTCCGGTCTTTGACCATCCCAATATCGAAATTGCAGTGAACATCGTCTTCCGGATGAACCACCGAGGAATGGCCGATTGCCGTCTCAAAATCGAGCACCGGTTCAAAAACTTCGTACTCGACTTGTATCAACTCGAGAGCCTGCGCCGCCGTTTTTTCATCGACCGCCGCTACAACGGCCACCTCATCCCCGATATAACGGACAATCGGGTCCAAGATCAGCCGGTCGTACGGCGAGGGTTCCGGATAGGACTGTCCCGCCAGAGTAAACCGGTTTTGCGGCACATCCCGGTAAGTAAGAACACACTCGACGCCTTCGAGAGCGGCGGCTTTCGCGACATCAATGGACGTAATCCGGGCAAACGCATGCGGACTGCGGAGAATTTTCACCACCAGCGCGTTCGCCAGCACCAAATCTTCCGTATACACCGGTTTTCCGGTCGCAATTGCCATGCCGTCAATTTTGGGAACTCCTTTGCCAACCAGTTTCATCGCTGCGTCACCCCCAGATACGTTTTGACAGCCCGCATTTGCCCAAGATAGCCTGTACAGCGGCACAAATTGCCGGTCAAATAATGAACGACCTCTTCCTCCGTCGGCGCTGTCAACTCCCGCTTCAGGGCCAGAACCGTCATAACAAAACCGGGACTGCAGAAACCGCATTGATCCGCTCCCTCTGCAACCAAAATCCGCGCAAAATCAGCGGCCTCCTCTGAAACACCCTCGATTGTCGTCACGGTTTTTCCCTCGACCCGGAAGGAAAGAACCGAACAAGACAGCGTCGGCTTGCCGTCGATCCAGACTGTGCACAAGCCGCAGTTGCTCGTATTGCAGCCTTTGCGGATGCTGAGCAGGCCATGCTTGCGCAGCGTATCCGCTAAAAATTCATCCGGAGATACCTCCCACACCGTTTGTTTGTCGTTGAGCACGAATTCTATTTGCATGCTGCCACCTCCGCAACGGCCCGTTTGACGAGCACTTTGCACAATTCCCGCCGGTATTCGGCCGACCCGCGCATATTGCTTCCAAAAGACATTTCCGCTGCGGCTATCGAAGCAATCTCGTCGATTTTTGGGCCGTCGAAATCCATTTCAGACAATATCTGCGACGCCTTCACCGCAATTTCCGCTTTCGACGGCCTCGCGCCGATCACAATCCGGCCCTGCCCCGGCAGCCACGAGACAGCAGCCGTCAGAACCGGAAAATCACTCGCTGAGTTGCGGAAGCTTCGATATGCAGCCCTGCGCCCATCCTGGCGGATCCATACACGGAGCAAGATATCCTTTCCGGACGGACGGTTCAAAAAGGTTTCCAACGTTATTCTGCCCGCGTTCGCCAGTTCCACTTCCGTCTCCAACACCAGCAGAGCAGGAATCAAATCGGAAAAGCCGTATTTGGAAAACACGGTGGCGCCAACCGTGACAAGGTTGCGGAACTGGACACCAAGCACTTGCTTCACGGCTTCCACCAGCACTCCGTCAAACCGCTTGCTGGTTAGCGGATCCGTTTCCAGCATTCGAAATGTCGTCATTGCGCCGATTTCCAGCCAATCCGCATGCTCCCGTATCCCCTTCAGCCCAAGATTGGTTAAATCAATCGCCGTACTAATCTTGCGCGACCCCATACGCAAAAAAGCGCACCCGCCCAGAATCGCGGCGTCCCGCTCCTCCGTAAGAACGCGGTACGCTTCCCCGATCGTGTTCGGCTGCGCCAATCGGCCCACTGTAAACATACAGTTTTCCCCCCATCGACTCAGTTTTTTCCTTATGTTATCTCTTGCCTGTACTAGCTCTTACTCTCTACTTACGCGAACGAATGAGTGAGCCTTGGGTTCGGATGCCCGAACCCTTAGAGCGAACTTAGTTCGAGTCTTACAGACTATTAACTCCGATCTTCAAAGGCGGAGTTATTCAGTCTGTTGACGAAGATAGTGGATAACAAACGTGCCCACAAATACGACTGCCATCAACGTGAAGAACAGCAAGTTGCCAATATGAACAGCAAACGCCGACAGCATCATTTTGCCGCCAATCATCGCAATCAAAACGTAAGCCGCAGTTTCCAATTCCGGGTACCGGTCAATCAGGAAAATAAACACCTGGGCAACACCGCGCATCATGATGATCCCCAGGATCCCGCCGATATACAACACCCAGACCTGGTCGCTCACGCCAAGCGCTGCCAAAACGCTGTCCACACTGAACGCCACATCCATCGTTTCTACCGCCAAAACCGTCCGCCAAAAACCCATTTTGGCCGCTTTTTCCTTGACCTTGCCGGTTTCCGCCTGCTGTTCTTTCTTTTTCGGAGCGAAAAAATACCGGCCCGCCATCCAGAGCAGATACAATGACCCCACTGCTTTTATCCACCAGATCTTAATCAGAACCGTGCCCAAGGCAATCGCCACAAACCGGAACGCATACGCGCCGATCAGGCCGTAAAACAACGCCTTTTTTTGCTGCTCCGGCGGCAAATGCTTCACCATAATAGCCAGTACCAGCGCATTATCCGCCGACAACAAACCTTCCAGAACCACCAAGCTGCCAATAATCGCCCAATTCACCGGATCGGATAAGGCCTGCGCAAACAGGGCAAAGCTAAAAAATTGCAAAAAACTGTCAATCAAATCGGTTACCAATTCACCCACTACGAAAAATTACCTCCCAAATGCACTGCTATCTTGTTGAAAAACCGCATCCCTATGCTATTTGATTATTTCGCTGAAAGAACGAATTTTCCTGCTATCACCGCTTTATTTTACAATATATGGAATGTTAAAATAGATTGTTTCTTGTTCCCAGCAGGAATTTTTCCCATAATGCGGAAAAGAGATTGTAGTAAACGAGAGGGGATTAAAAACATGCAACCCAACAAGCGCCGAATACCAGCCGTACTGTTCTTTTTATTGATCTGGATGGTTTCGTTGTCCAGCGGATCCGCATTGGCCGCCGAAACCGACGAAACACTCTACCGGATTAAAAATAACGGAGTATACGGTTTTATTGACAAACAGGGAGCCATTGTTATTCCGCCCCGCTATACAGGCGTCCGCCAACTCAGCGAGGGCCTGATTGCCGTACAGACCGCTACCGCCAACAAATGGGGTTACATCGACCGCAATGGCAAATTTGTCATTCCGCCCCGGTTTAGGCAATCGTTCGATTTTAGTGAAGGGCTGGCCGTCGTCAGCGTGGAACCGCATGGCAATGTCGGTTATATTGACAAAAGCGGGAAACTGGTCATTCCTCCCGTATTCCAGTCCGGCGAACCGTTCCGCAACGGCAAAGCCTGTGTCCGGACCACCACCGGCACCATGTTTATTGATACCACCGGCGCAATAATCCTTGAGACTCCGTACCCGGATGCCTGGGAACTAAGCAATGGCTATATCGCTTTCTTTGACGGCAGTGAGCTGGGTTTTCTGGATAAGCAGGGCAAATTGATCATTGCCCCTTCCTTTCACCGTGTCACCTATGGAAGACAGGATCTGTTCAATGAAAAAATCACCCCCGTCAGCAATGGTCCGAAGAACCAAAACAGTTGGGGGTTCATCGACACGACCGGAAAAACGGTCGTCAAATTTGAATATGACTGGGCGGAACAGTTTCAGGAAGGGATGGCCATCGTCTGCAAAAACAAGCTGTATGGGTTCGTTGAAACCACCGGTAAGCAGGCCATCCCGCTGCGATTTGAAGAAGTTTGGAAATTCAGCGAAGGTCTGGCCGCGGTAAAAACAGGCGGACTATGGGGCTTTATTGACAAAACAGGCCGCTGGGCCATTCCTCCCCAATACCAGAGCCTGATTTTCGGCTCCCCGATCGAATTCCACTACGGCCTGGCTGTAGTCCGGACAGCCAACGGCACCGGCGTGATCAACAGGGCCGGAGAAATCGTCGTCGCGCCAATTTACCGCACGATCAGCGATTTTGACAGCAACGGGATTGCCGAAGTCATGCTGCCGTACGGCGAAAGAGGCTATATTGACCGCACCGGCCGATATATCTGGACGCCCAGCTGGTAAACGATTTCCTTGCAAATAACCCCGCGCAGTTGTACAATATATTGTACTGGAGGTGGTTTTATGCTCGCAGTAAATTATTCAACTGTACGGGAAAATTTTAAAGCCTATTGTGACAAAGCGAATACTGATTTTGAAACCATTGTCATCACCCGTAAACAAGGCGGCAACGTCATTATGCTGTCCGAGGCAGCATACAACAACATCATGGAGAACTTGTTCGTCCGCAGCGATAAGGAAGCCTATAACCGGCTGATCAAATCCATGGAACAATTAAAAGCAGGCAAAATCCAAACAAGAGACCTGATCGAA
>JAGFXW010000147.1 GCA_017861495.1 Bacillota bacterium | reverse complement strand
TATTTCTGCGACTACCATCGCCTTGAACTCCGGATCGGTCTCCCCAGATAGCATCTGCTGGGCATCCTGCAGTTCCTGGCTGGCTGCCTTATATTCACGGAAAACGGTTACCATGCCAATCAGTTTGGCATGGGCTTTGGTATGTTTTTGCCAGGCATCGCGGTCTTTGATCACATCCGGATCGCTGATCAAATGTTCCAATTCCACGCACCGGTCTTCAAGCGCTTGGAGTTTTTCAAGCATTACTGTTCCACCTCATCACTTTCTGGTTCTTCAGACGGCCGGACTTCTTCAAAAGCCCGTATCGCTACCTCCACCTGGTCGTCGCTGGGCTGGCGGGTGGTCAGTTTCTGCAGCCATAATCCGGGAGCTATCGCCGCTGCGACCCACCGCTTATCCGTACGCCCGGCATAACGGATAATTTCGTAGCTGATGCCGGCGATAAGCGGTAATAAAACAATCCGGGATACAATCCGCAGCCACAAATCGGGCCAGCCTAAAAAAGCAAACATAAAGATACTGACAACCATGACGATCAACAAAAAGTTGGTTCCGCAGCGGGGGTGGATCGTGCTGAAAGCCTGCACCTGCGAAACTTCCAACGGCACTCCGGCCTCGTACGCATTAATCGTTTTATGTTCCGCACCGTGGTATTGAAACACCCGTTGGATGTCCTTCATCCGGGAAATTGCCACAATATAGCCGATAAAAATCGCCAATCGCAATATTCCTTCCAAAATATTGAGCAGCCACGGCTCCGTAGTGGTACTATGAAGGTATTTAGCCGCGTAGGTGGGAATTACGACAAACAAAATAATCGCCAGCCCGAAGGAAACCAGCATGGTCATGATAATTTCACGTGTTGTTAAGGCTTCCTCCTCTTCACCCGCTGCCTGCGCAGAAAAAGACAAGGATTTCAAGCCATAAACCAACGATTCGAGCAGCGCAATGAAGCCGCGCAGCAACGGTTTTTTTAAGATGGGATATTTTTGTGTAATCGATGTGACGTTTTCTTTTTGCACAACAATACTGCCCGAAGGCTCTCGTACCGCTGTGGCAATCAGTTCCGGGCCCCGCATCATTACGCCCTCAATAACCGCCTGTCCGCCAATATTTACTTTGGATTTCACGGCGTTCTCCCTTCATGCACAAATCAAAAAATATTAGAAAACCCGGCTTGCGCCGAGCTATATAGCGACGGTGGAAGCCGCTGGTTGCACTTATGTACACCAGATATACTGTTATCTTTTCTGGTGTACGCAGAAAACCCGGCTTGTGCCGAGTGTTTACATTTTCCAATGGATAAATACAGCAGAACATCTCTGCTCTGCCTTAGCTGCTGAAAAGACCGCTCTGCACCCACATCCCAGCCTTTTTGAATAGCCCCAGGCTACTGAAAAAGGCCGATCTGCGGTGCACCCGCAAGGGGTATGCCGCCAACTCTAAGGCGCTAAAGCGCCAAGAGTTGCGCAATCGCGGCTTCGTTTGCTCGCTTGCGTACACCTGGTACGCGACGCATCGCAAGCCTCTCCGTTCCTGACATCCCAGCCTTTTTGAATAGCCCCAGACTACTGAAAAAGGCCGATCTGCGGTGTCACGGCTTCGTTTGCTCGCTTGCGTACACCTGGTACGCGACGCATCGCAAGCCTCTCCGTTCCTAGCATCTCAGCCTTTTTGAATAGCCTGTTGTGTGGTTGGAAAATACTATAACAGTATTACTCTCCCTGAGCGTAACGCTTGTTGAATTTCTCAATGCGCCCGCCTGCAGCCACATTGCGCTGCTGCCCGGTAAAGAACGGATGGCACTTGGAGCATACATCAACACGAAGTTCTTTTTTCGTCGAACCGGAAACAAATGTATTGCCACAACCGCAGACAACTTTCGCCTCTACGAAATTCGGGTGAATTTTTTCTTTCATTGCAAATAGCACCTCACTTTACACTGACTGTTACACTTATGCTACGCTATTATAGCACACTAGTCTTCAATGTGCAACAGGTGAAACAGTTTTCCTTACCGAAGATTATGGCTAAAACTACCGATCACTACCTTTGGAAACCGGTCGGCCAAACGCTGAAGAAAACGGCGAACGCCAAACGGCCGTTCCGTCTCCGGCGGCATAATCGCCAAAAATTCATCGGGATCTATGTTTAAATTACGCATTTGAATCATATCAACCTGGGTTTCGGCAATAAATTCTTCCCATGCAGCCGCTTCTTCCGGCCGGTCATTTAACCCGGGGAAACTCAGCATATTCAGTGAAACATATACGCCCTGCTGTTTGGCAAAAGCAATCGATTCCTTCACATGCTCCAGGGTATAATTGCTGCGGTAATAAGCCTGGTAGGTATCCGGCCTGGCGCTGATGATACTGACCCGCATACTGTCCAGGCCAGCGGCGGCGATTTGCCGGATACCCTCCGTGTAACCGGCATTGGTATTGATGTTAATCGTACCACGACCGGTGGCCTTGCGGATTTGCACAATCGCAGCCGCAATGGTATCGGCCGCCAACGACGGCTCTCCTTCACAGCCTTGCCCAAAACTAATGATCGCTTCAGGAGCAGTCTGTAAATGGTGCAGGCCAACAGCAACAACCTCTTCGACCTCCGGTCGGAAAGAAATCCGATTCTGCGGCGAAGGGCAACATTCCGACGGTTGCTGGGAAATGCAGCCGAAGCAGTCGGCATTGCATACCGGCGATACCGGGATCCCCGCTTCCCAGCGATGATAGAAGAGATTCTGCGCCGTGCAGCAATGCCATTGCAGCGAACAATTCGCCAATTGTTCCACGATCCGGTTCTGCGGCAATTGGCGGCGAACCGCAGCAACCTTTTTGGCCAGGCCACGGGTGTTGTACTGGTACGGATGCCATTTGGCGTTCTCTTCGCTCGGCACCGCTGCAACGCATACCTGGTCCCGGTATAAAGCAACGGCAGTATAGCCGTACAGCGGCAACACCGGGGCTCCGGTCCTGCGCTGAAACGCAGGAACATGGGTCCGGGTATACCCGACCGGCAGCATGGCGGCAACCGCCAGCGGCTCATCTGGCAGAACCGTGATCCGATCTTTTTTGACAGCCAGCGCGCTGCGGCCTGGCAAATACATTAATTCCGTCCCTTCCGGCACCGGAATCAAATCTTCCGGTTTCAGCGGCGCAATCTGTGTTCCAACCCGGGCCACCGCCTGGTAGCCTGGCGCATCATAAATTTCCCCGTTTTTATCCGCGTACAACACAGTCAACATTTGACAGTCCCCACCTTATTCTTATTAAAAAACCCGGCTTGCGCCGAGTTTTTCCTTACCATCATCCATCAGCGGTTATAACTATTCATCGCCGCTGAAAGACCTTTCTCCAGAATGCATTCGATAGCCTCCGCCGCCTTGACGATCGTTTCGGCCATGACCGGAGCTTCTTCCGGCGAAAAGCGACCAAGGACATAGTCGGCAGTTTCCCAGCCTTTCGGCGGTCGGCCAATGCCTACACGAACCCGAGCAAACGAATTCACTCCCAAATGCACTAGTAACGATTCCAACCCCCGATGCCCGCCAGTCCCCCCATTAGCCCGCAGGCGCAGGCGGCCGGCAGGCAAATCCAGGTCATCATAGGCAACAATCATATCCTCGGCCGGTACTTTGTAAAAATTAGCCAATTCCCGCACCGGCACCCCGCTGAGGTTCATAAAGGATAGCGGTTTCACCAATAAGATCTTCTCCGACCGGTGTGTTTCCGCCACCAAGGCGTCGGACCGGTTGCGCCAGGTACCAACATCCCAGCGCTTTGCCAATTCATCCGCAACCATAAAACCCGCATTATGGCGGGTCAAACTATATTGAGATCCGGGATTCCCCAGACCGATAATGAATTTCATGTTTCCTCCCTGGATTGTAAAATTTCGTTTACCGTAACGAACCGATATCCTTTCGCCTGCAGTTCATCAATAATCTGACGGGTTGCCGCTACCGTTTGACTGCGGTCGGCCTTACAGGCGATGCCATCGCCGTCGTGCAATAAAATGACGGAACCGTTTTGGACCTTGTCTACCGTTCGCCTTACAATGGCCTGTACGCCCGGATTGGTCCAATCTTTACTCATGACCGACCATTCCACAACCTTCAGCCCCCGGCCGGCCAGCATGTCCATGACGGCCGGATCGCGAAACCCATGCGGCGGCCGAACCACCTGCGGGGTTAACCCGGTTTGGGCCTGTAAAACAGCATTGGTCCGGTCAATTTCATCCGCAGCTGCCAGACGGTCCAACTTCAACAAATCAACGTGGTTGTAAGTATGATTGCCAATCTGATGGCCTTCGGCAACCATCCGCTGCACCAATTGCGGATTTTTAGCCGCGTTCCCGCCTACCAGAAAAAAAGTGGCCCGGACGTTACGTTCCTGTAAAATATCCAATATTTTTCCGGTATACGGCGGATAAGGTCCGTCATCGAAAGTGAGCGCGACAATTTTTTGTTTCGTTTGCACTTCGGCAAACACCGGCCCGTAAACATGGTTATCCGGTAAGACAGCGCTTAAAGTCAATCCGGCTCCGGCCATCATCGCCAGCAAAGCAACCCCCATGGAAAGCCGCACCGGACGGCGCAAAATATGAAAATAATCCAATACCAATCCAACGATAACAACCAGCGTCAATACGCCAAGCATACTAATCAGGCGCACATTGCCTTCGAACATTTTTTCTTCTACTCCATTTCTTTAAACAAGATCAGCCAAGGTCCCTGGGAATCCTGCGTCGTTCCGCCGTTAACATACCCCTTATGCCGGTAAAGCCGGATTGCCGCTTCGTTGTCCGGGCGGACTTCCAACCGCACCCGCCGGACATGGCGGCTGCGAAAATAGCGGTCGGCAAGATCCATCAAAGCGCCGGCCACGCCATGATCATGCCAGGCAGTTGTTACCGCAATCGACAAAATCCGGGCATCCGCAGTCTTCGTCGGGGTCAATGCCGAACGTAAAAATGACAATTTGTTAAAAAACAATACTTTTACCGGCTGAAGGCCAATCCCATACCTGCCGGTCAGCCACCGCCAGGCCCATCGCAAAAGGCGGCCGCCAAATACGGCTTTTTTCCACATGGCCGATAATTGGGCCGGAGCAAAGCAATAACCGATAACCTGACCCGCTTCATCGCGGGCCACAAAAGCGGCAGTATTTTCCGCTTCATATACCAAGGTAAAAACATCCTCCATTGCTTTTGGCTCCGGTATGCGCCCACAATGATGCAATACGCTTGCCTGAAAACTTTCGGTAAAAATGGCAGCGATGGCAGGGATCTCCGTTGCGTTCGCCAGCCCCACAGAAAATTTACAATGCTCCACATTCTCACCGTCCCGCTTAGATTATACCACATTAACAGCAAAAGAAAAGGATGCGAGAAAACGCATCCTTAAGGCTGTTGAAAAAGGCCTCTATTATTTAATGTGGAAAAAGGGCAACCTTGTTAAACAGCCTATTCGTTGAAAAACTATTGTGTCATTATTTATATATCAAACAGCTTGCTCACGGACAATTCGCCGAAAATGCGGATGATTGCCTCGCCCAGCAACGGAGCTACCGACAGTACCGTAATCTTCGGAGTTCTTTTCTCCGGCGGCAAGGGGATCGTGTTGGTGACGATTAGTTCCCGGATATTGGAAGCCTCTATCCGCTGCACAGCGGGATCGCTTAATACAGCGTGAGTACAGCATGCGTATACTTCTTTCGCACCGGCTGCTTCCAACGCTTTTGCCGCTTCCGCCAGCGAACCGGCGGTATCGACAATATCATCCACCAGGACCGCCGTCTTGCCGGCTACACTGCCGATCAAATTCATGACTTCCGCCACGCCCGGCGCCGGACGGCGTTTTTCGATAATGGCAATGGGCGCCTGCAGGCGGTCAGCCAGTTGGCGGGTACGGGTAACTCCACCCAAGTCCGGGGACACGACAACCAAATCCTCAATTTTCTTCGTTGCCAAGTAATCAGCCAGAATAGGAACCCCGGGCAAATGGTCGACCGGAATATCGAAAAAGCCCTGGATCTGCCCAGCGTGCAAATCCATGGTTACCATACGGGTAACACCGGCAGTTGTCATTAAGTCCGCCAGCAATTTTGCCGAAATCGGTTCCCGGCCTCTGGTCTTCCGATCCTGCCGGGCATACCCATAGTAAGGAATTACCGCCGTGATATGGCGTGCCGAGGCCCGCTTCATGGCATCCGCCATAATCAACAGTTCCATAATGTTATCGTTCACCGGCTGGCAAGTAGGTTGTACGATAAAAATATCCTTCCCA
>JAGFXW010000146.1 GCA_017861495.1 Bacillota bacterium | reverse complement strand
GACAGGATTCGAACCTGCGGCCTCTTAGTCCCGAACCAAGCGCGCTACCAAACTGCGCTACGCCCCGTTGTTTTACCTTTTCAAGTATACACAGACTAGCAGTATTTGTCAACCTTGTTTACCATAAAAAATAATATTTTTGTCATGGTTATTTTATGATAGGATTTTTTAAAATCCTGGCGAAACAAAATTCTAGATGTGGGATACGAAAAAACCGGAAAAAATGACAGGGGGAGGGCGACAGGATCAAGTTTTTAAAATTTATTTTAGGATGCGTTCTTGTTTTATGGGTAAGCGGAATTAGCCTGTATTCGACAGTTGAAGCCGCTTCTGCACCAGGTAACGGACTTTTAAAGCAGGGCATGACTGGAACCGATGTGCGGTTGATCCAGCAAAAGCTGAAAGACTACAACTACCTGGAAGACCAGGTGGATGGAGTCTTTGGTCCGGCAACGCGGTCAGCGGTCGTTGCGCTTCAGATCGATGCTGGCTTGGAAGCGGATGGAATTGTTGGCGCCAAGACGTTGCAAATGATAATGGATGACCGTATGATGTCTTCCATCAGCCGGGCGCGCAGCGATAATCGTATTGGGTACCAGGTTGCGGCATTTGCCAAACAGTTTCTTGGCGTTCCTTATGTTTGGGCCGGACGTTCGCCGGGGGGGTTTGATTGTTCCGGATTTGTTTATTATGTGATGCAGACGAACGGGTTTAATGTACCGCGAATGGCGGATGAACAATTTGTAGTTGGCATGGCAATAAATCGTCAACAAGAGTTGCAGATTGGGGATCTGGTGTTTTTTGAAACATATGAGCCTGGTCCTTCCCATGTAGGTATTTACATCGGCAATGGACAGTTTATTCATGCCAGTTCCAGCGCAAGTGAAGTGGTTATAACACCAATGTCAAAACCATACTATCAAGCCAGGTATTTGGGTGCGCGCAGGCTTATCCGTTAATTTTCCTGGCTGACAGGCTATTGTGAAGTCGAATCTGGGGCCCGTTTGCAAGGAAACGCCGCAGATTTGTCTTTTCAATAGCCTTTTTTGTAAATTTTTATTATTGCCAATACGTCACGGTGAGGGTAGGGTTGATATAGATTTCAAAGGTACGGGACCAGGGCAGGTGTGCAATAATTTGTAAATCAGTAATTGCAATGTAGTGATTTGCGCCTGCGGCAGAAATTGGTATAAGCCGGTTCGCGAGGTTTTGGTGAAATAATAAGCGGGCTTTGTCAGCCATAAGTTCCCGGATGTGTTGGTCCGTTTTGTTGTAGGCGCTGCCAAGATTATATGGATCTATTCCGGTGAGGAGCAGTCGTTGATTGATATCCGGTTGGATATCTTTTTGATAATACCAATCATCAAGTAAGCGGGCAATCAAGAATTCAAGGTTGCTTTTATAAATTTCACAAGACTCAGGCAGTGAAGTGGAATTCGTTGCTGCCTGGGAAAACAGCGCTGCTTGTGTTACGGCTGTTCCAATGGAGTTGCTGGTAGTATTCCAACCGGCATAACCAATCAGTTTGGTTAAATCTGCTTTTTGTTTTAATAAGAGAGAGAGTACGGTTTCGGATGCATAAAAATCTTCGGTAAGGTCGACCAGCGCGACTTTATAGCCCTGTTCGATGAAGCCGTTTAATTGGTGGGCTGCTGTGGATAGTACAATATCTTTTGTTTTTCGGTTGCCAATATGAACGTATAAAATAAAGTCCGCATTGTTCGGATCATCAACTTCCCGCCCGCCCAGCAAATCGATTTTTTCGGAAATTGTTTTCTGCACTGTGTTCGGCATAAAGGGCATGACCGTTTGCGCAGCTTGTTGATGTGAATACGCAACATAAATATGTGGTTGCATATTGGAACTGTGTGTAGCAATGTGTCCTAATAGTGTGAGCGCCAATTCATCCGTGCCGCGGGTGATGAAAATTTTATCGTTCATTTCCGGCAAGTTTGACAGATAATTTTTCAGCGTTCTTTTGATGCTGTTTGGCCAGCCAAATAACTGGCTGTCATCCTGGCCGATGACCAATCCGGCAAAAACACCTTGTTTTGTTAAATTGATCAAATGAAAATTAAGATTGCGATTCTGGATATACAAAGATTGGTATTTGCGGACAAGTTCCAAGGGAACCTGGTTTTCTATTTTTTCCAGTTTTTCTACATCGTGAGGATTTTCAAACAGGGCGATTTGGTCTTTTAGTATGGAATATTGTGTCATGGCTTTCTGAAATCGGATTGTTTCTTCCGAGTCGGCAATCAATAATCGGGGGATAATATTAAAAACGTAAAGTGGTATTTGAGGATTTTTTTCATGCAGCTCTATTAATATATCAATGGCTCTTTCTTGGTCCTGCGTCGATCCTTGCGCTTGACGAGAGGCCAATAACCCGCCATGGATCAACATATCTATGGAGATGATTGCCGCGTCTGCTTGCGCGATGTTGGTTTGCAGCCATTGTTGTAAACCAACCCGGTCGGCCGGAGTTTTATAATTGTCGAGCAAGGTTGCCGGCGGCAGGAGTATTTTTATTCCGGCAATGGCTGCAAGTTGTTCTACGAACTGTGTGCAAGGAGGGCGGCTATCCAGCGGCAAAAGTAGAATTGTCATTTTAGCGGTACGGTATTCTTGAAGCGCCGTTTTTTGTCCGATTTTCCATTGAATATGGCCGGTTGAGTATTCCAAAGTGAATATCGTAATGATTAATACACTAATGATGAAAAAATATCTTGTAAAGCGCAGAATCATAAATGCCTCTTTTCATACTGTTCCGTTTTTGATAACTTTAAAAATTATTCGACCTTTTCGTCGGCTTTCCTGTAATTAGCGGCTTGAAATACAATCTTTACGCGTTGTAACGATGTCATGCTTAAAAAAATATGGTAAAATAAATACAGCTCTTTGATTTCCATTTTTCAGTAAATAAAAAATTGGATGGATTAGGTGTTGGGCAAGGGAAGACGAGGATGTGAAAGATCGATGCGTATCATTACCGGCAGTGCCAAAGGAACAAAGCTGAAAACTCCACAAGGCCTAAACACACGTCCGACAGCCGATCGCATTAAGGAATCGTTGTTTAATATTTTAGGCCCCCGCATTAAGGACGCAGCCGTATTGGATTTGTTTGCCGGAACCGGTAATTTAGGGTTGGAAGCTTTGAGCCGGGGAGCACGACAAGCCATATTTGTTGATCACAGTCCTGTGAGTATAGGAATAATAAAAGATAATGCAGTTCGAACCGGATTGCAGGAAAAGTGTGAAGTTGTCAGAGGTGATGTATTAAAAATTTTATTGCGATTACAGCGGGAAAACAGATTGTTTGACATCATATTTTGTGATCCGCCATATAATCAGGGGTGGATACAGAAAGTCGCAGCGTTTTTGGATGTGAATTCTTTAATGAACCCGCAGGGAGTACTTGTTTTGGAACATTCCCGGCATGATGAGTTGACAACCGAGTTAGGTGTGTTGCAAGTTAAACGCGTGGAACGTTACGGGGAAACCGTACTCAGTTTTATACAAAGTCGTAATGGAGAACCAGAAAGGGGATAAAATATGCGGTTGGCAATTTGTCCGGGTAGTTTTGATCCGGTTACGAATGGACATGTAGATATCATTAAGAGATCAAGCACAATGTTTGACGAAATTATTGTTGCAGTTTTTCAGAATCCCAATAAAAAGCCATTTTTCTCCATGGAAGAAAGAGTCGAAATGTTGAAAATGGCTACTCGGGACATACCCAATGTGAGAGTAGAAGCTTTTTCCGGCTTATTAAATGAATATGTTCGTTTAAAAAACACGCATATTATTGTCCGGGGTTTGCGGGCGTTTAGCGATTTTGAAGCAGAGGTGCAGCGAGCCTTGTTGATCAACAGCATCGATCCGGAAATAGAAACAGTTTTTATTATGACCAGTGGCAAGTATTCGTTTGTTAGCTCTACTGGAATTAAAGAATTAGCCGGATTTGGCGGAAAAATTACAGGATTGGTTCCTGCCGGTGTCGAAGAGAGGATTATCAAACGTTGTTCCGATTTGCTGGCTGTCGAAAAGAAAAAACCAAATGATCTTACTGCTAAGGTGGGAGAAAAATGACAATTGATGAAATTCTTGAAGAAATGGAAAATTTACTGGTGGATGCCACACGGGTCCCTTTTACCAATAAACGTGTAATCGAAGAAGATGACCTGACCCGATTGATCGATGAACTGCAAGCGGCATTACCGGCTGAGATTGTTGAGGCCGGACGACTTTTGAACGAACGGAATCGGATTATTGAAGAAGCAAAAAAAGAAGCCCAGGCAACGATTGACCAAGCAAAAGCGTACGTTGAGCGTTTGACGGATGAAAATGTGATTACCCAGCACGCACAGGAGCAAGCGGCGGAAATTATTCAACAGGCGCATAATCATGCGCGTGATCTGCAGTGTGATGCGTTGCGATATGCAGAAGGAGTTTTCACCCATTTGTCGTCTAATCTTAGTGGGGCAATGGAAATTGTGCAACGTGGCCATAATGACGTATTGGCGGCTTTACAAGGGGCAAAAGAGGACAAACAAAAATAATGAAATGGACTGGGAGGCAGGATAGTGGCTCCTCGAATTGGGCTGGCTTTAGGATCGGGCGGATTACGTGGATTGGCGCATGTCGGAGTATTGCGTGTCTTTGCGCAGGAAGGTATCCCGATTGATTATATTGCCGGCTGCAGCATTGGAAGTTTAATAGGCGCTTTGTATTGTGCCGGCTTAGAGCCTGATGCAATATGGAAATTGGCAAAACAGTGGAAACGATGGCAAGTGGTTGATTTCGGAATTCCTAAAATGGGCATTTTTTCAGGTGACCGGGTATTAACAACGATACGCACTTTGCTACAGAATAAGGATTTTGCCGATTTGCTCCTTCCCATGGCTGTTGTGGCAACCGATTTGAAGAGCGGGCGGGAAATTGTTTTTTCGCAAGGTTCAGTTGCTTCAGCCGTACGGGCCAGCATATCAGTGCCTGGTATTTTCGCTCCTTTTGAATACAACGGATGCCTGTTGGTTGACGGCGCTGTCGTGAACCCCACTCCGCTTAATGTAGTGCGCAACATGGGGGCTGATATTGTCATAGGGGTCGATTTAACGAGTGCAGGAAATTATGCCATTTCCTCAATATTCGATGTTATTATCCAGACGATTGATATCATGGAAAGAGAGTTGCTGAACTACCGGAGAGATAACTGCCATATTTTGATACAACCGCGAACCGGTCATATAGCACCCAGCTCGTTTGAAGCGATTGATGAATGTGTCGCTCTCGGTGAGCAGGCGGCCCGTAATGCTATGCCGCAGATTAAACAAATATTTTTTGCTGACCAATGATGCGATCCCGATTAGGGGCGGAAATATACCGGTGAATGAAGAAAATCCAAGCCCGCCCTTCGCCAAGCCGGATGGGAAAGACCAAGGGCGTAAAGATCTGTAGCGGTAATATCGATTGCCAGCATTTCCTGAAGTGGCGTTAACGATTCTTGGTGACATTGCTTGCTGGTTAAATAATGGGATACTTTTGTGATAACCGGTATTTGGTTACGGTGTTGGATTTTTTTTATGATCTGGCGACCATTGTCATTGAACGAAAGAATACGGGCATAAAGCGGCCCTGCGGTGTTAAAGTTATCTGTTTGTTTTTTAGTTATACCGAGTAATAATTGAATAAGAATACGTTGCAAACGTGTCATCGGATATCGTTTGCTTTTTATTAGCTGCAATAGTTCTTCGATATTGCCTGATTTTTGCGAAGAGGCTAAGAATTTGTGTTCCAGGCCTTCGGATATGTCCGGAAGATGCGTCAATAATTCCGGGCTAATCGTTCTAAGCTTGGCTAGAATGATATTTTCCAGACAACGTAGAGCCACCGGCCCCCGCCCTGATTGGAGTAAGTTTTGATAGAGCTTTTGAGCAAACACCGGTACAGCAAGTTTAACTTGTTCGTTCATCGAACCATTGGTCTGAACTGCGAGGCGTAATGCAGAAGCGCTGGAAAAACAGCCTTGAAGAGTTGTATCGTGGAACCCGGGGCCTTTGCGGAGAATGGGGACGGGTTGTATCTGGGGAGCGTATTTTTGCAGAGCTCTCATATATTCAATGGCAAGTATATTGTTGGGGGAAGAAAGGGTTTGTGCATCAATGCTATATCGTGCTGCGATTGAGTTCGCGACAGCAGCGGCATAAGGTTGTCCTTCCTTTAGCCGTTGGGCAATATATTGTTTAACGGTTTCATCTTCGATTGCTTCGATGATAATCGGCAAATCAGGGTCAATGCTCTCCATCCCGAAGGAGATATGGCTGATGACGCCTAATCGT
>JAGFXW010000352.1 GCA_017861495.1 Bacillota bacterium | reverse complement strand
CGGTTATGGGAGCTTAGCGCCGGAAAGATTACGATCAACCAGACAACAAAAATAGTGCGCCTTTATGACGTAAAAGGCACATTCTATCAGGAGGACGGTACGAAGGTTGATGTGACGGCGCAAGAAGGCGTCATGGACCCGGCCGCGAAAATGATCAACCTCGAAGGCAATGTACGGGCCGTATCTTCCGCAGGCGCTGTGTTTACCGCCCCCAAAACGCGCTGGGACGGATTGCAGCATCGGTTTTTCGGTACCGGCGGGATTACGTTTACGCGGAATGATGTTGTGATCACCGGCGATTCGGTGGAAAGTGACGGGGCGCTGGAAAAAGTGAAAGTGCAGGGGCAGGCTCGAGCCCTTAAAGGAGGAACGGTGCAATGATCCACGCAAGCAAATATCTGACGTTTATTGCCGTTTGTTTGGCGTTTTGTTTTTATAGCGGGGATGCTTTCGCCGCAAGCGGCGGTCCGGTCGAATTGGTTGGTGATACGATCGAATATGACTCGGCGCAGGGCATCATGACCGCCCAGGGGAATGTCCGCCTGACTCAGGATGGCGCAGTGATGACCGGGACCAATGCCCAATATGATACGAAAAATAAAGAAGCGTTGATTACCGGCGGTGTACATTACACCAAGGAGGATCTTTCCCTCACGGCCTTTCAGGTCCGGTCCTATCAGGATACGCATCTGGTTGCCGACGGCGATGCCGTGCTGACCAAAGGGGCCAATACCCTCCAGGGTCCGCAGATTGAATACTATTCTGACCGCCAGTACGCGCTGGTAAACGGCGCCGGACGGCTGGAGATGCCGGACGCCACCATGACGGCCAACCGGCTGGAGGCTTATCTCGGCGAAGATAAGGGCGTCGGCACCGGAAATGTCCATATCGTTGGTACTACCCGCAATTTGGATGCGGTGTCGGAACAGGCCGTGTATTACGGGATCAAGGGGGAAGTTCCGGGCAAAATTGTCCTGACCGGCAGTCCCCGGGTGGTCCAGGATGGGAACGTATTGACGGGCAATACGATGACGATTTATTTGGATGAAAAATCGATGGATGCGCAGGGACGCAGCAAACTGATTGTCAAGCCGCAACAATAAAAAGCGGATTGACAATCCAACGCTTCGACTCTGATGCTTGACCTCAGCTTATGGAATGTCAATCCGCTCGGCTTCCGCTTATGGCAAGCTAATCTTCTTGGCGTCAGCTTATGGGCGAGGTTGGGCAATCAACGCTTCGACTCATCTCGTTAACAGCCTGTAAAACTTCGTTAACAGGCTGTACGACTCGAATTAAATTCACTCTAAGGGTTCGTTCGGATATGATCCTTCCGAACCCAAGGCTCATTCATGTCACTTGACCTTCGCTTATGGGCGAGGAATTACAATCCAACGCTTCGACTCTGACGCTTGACCTCAGCTTATGGAATGTAATTCCTCTTGGCTTCCGCTAATAGCTGCAAATAATTTGATTAATGAAGTGAGAGGAACAAGCTCGAATGTATATTGCGACGGAGAAACTGGTAAAAACCTTTAAAGGCCGCAACGTGGTCGACGGCGTCAGCATCCGGGTCGATCAAGGGCAGATTGTCGGTCTGCTTGGACCGAACGGAGCTGGCAAGACGACGACGTTTTATATGATTGTCGGTCTGGAAAAACCGGATAGCGGCCGGATTATTGTCAACGGCGAAGATATTACCGCCTTGCCGATGTACAAGCGGTCCCATTACGGGATCGGTTATTTGCCGCAAGAAGCTTCGATTTTTCGTAAGCTCACGGTAGAAGAAAATTTATTGGCCATTTTGGAAACGGGTCCTGGCTCACCAGCCGAATGGCGGCAAAAGATGGAATCGTTGCTGGAAGAATTCCATGTTGCCCATGTTCGCCAGAGGAAAGGGTCGGAATTGTCCGGCGGCGAACGGCGCAGGGTGGAAATTGCCCGCTCGCTGGCAATCAATCCGAATTTTATCCTGTTGGATGAACCGTTTGCCGGTGTGGATCCGATTGCGGTGGCGGATATTCAGGAAATCATCGGTTACCTGAAAGAACGCGGGATCGGCGTGCTGATTACCGACCATAATGTGCGCGAGACGCTGCGGATTGTTGACCACGCGTATATTTTGAATGAAGGCCGGATTTTAATTGCCGGCGACAGTGAAACAATCGCGGAAAGCGAAATCGCCAAGAAGTTTTACCTGGGAGATAATTTCAGCCTGTAATCACTGCGGCTGCCCCGGATGAATATAAGTGAGCCTTAGGTTCGGAGGTGATTTCGCGAAGCCGAAGTTTCCCTTTAGGGTTTCGAGTGTTATAGCCTGTTGATCCCCGACCTAAGAGGGCGGGGTCCCTGTGCCCTGTGGGTATTATAGGCTGTTAACGAGATAATGAAAAATGAGGCCGGCTGAAAAAGCAATGGACTTTTCAGCGGTTTCCTAGGAGTAGTTGTATGCGTATTCTCGACAAATATATTTTACGTGAGTTAATGGGCCCGTTTTTGTTCGGCATTGCTGCTTTTTCCAGCATTTTTATTGGCACAAACACGATTTTCCGCATTGTGCAATACATGACGAAATATGGCGCCTCCTTAACTTCCGTGACCAAATTGTTTATTTACAGCCTGCCGAACATCGTTGTCCTCACCTTCCCGATGTCGATGCTGTTGGCATCGCTATTGGCGTTTGGCCGTTTGTCCGCCGCCAGTGAAATTACAGCGATGAAATCCGGTGGCTTAAGTTTTTTTCGGCTTTCGGTGCCGGTTTTTGTGGTTGCTTTTTTTGTCAGCATTTTTGCCGTGGCGTTTAATGAATTGGTTGTTCCGGCCGCCAACACGGCTTACAATAATACCGTCTTTTATGAGATCCAAAAAAATACTACGCCGAAATCGCAGGACCATATTGTCATCAAGGACGTTGATTCCGGCAATTTATCCCGCCTGACCTATGCCCGGCGGTTTGACGAAGCAACCAATACCATGGTTGGCGTGACGATTGAAGAGTTTGACAACGACCGCCTGGTCCGGGTGGAAAATGCCGAGAAGGCAGTGTGGAAAGATAACCGCTGGACCATGTATTACGGTGTGATTTATGATCTGGGCGCGGAAGGAAACCTGGAACGCAGCATGCGCTTTGAGGAGCAAACCATGCCGGTGACCAAAGCGCCGCGGGCCATCGCCCGGGAA
>JAGFXW010000145.1 GCA_017861495.1 Bacillota bacterium | reverse complement strand
GGTTCCACGCACATCTGGCTTTTTTAACCTTACATTGTTCAGTTTTCAAGGAACACCGCCGGCTGTTTTTCACCGGCTGCCCGTTACCGCTTTCGCTGTTCGGGTTTCTATAGTAACATGAATATCAACATCATGTCAACTACTTTTTTTCGTTTTGTTTGCCGCCCATCGGCGACTTTTATATATTAGCACAGCTCGTTTACTCTGTCAACGTGTTTTTTATTTTTGATGTGGTTGCTGTTTGCGGGCCAATAAAACCTACATCAAAAGGAACCGATTTGCACCGAATTTTTATCGGCAGTGGAATTTGTTGTGTACGTTTATGTCTATTGATTATAGAAGACCTTCTTTTAAAGGAGAACTCACTTTCCGAAAAAGGTCCATACCCGAACGCTAGTCGCACCTGTTTTGAGGTACAGCCTGCAAGATCCGAAAATCGGATCTTGCAGGCTGTACGCAAGAGAAAATTTTATCCTTTTTCTATGAACATAAAAATACGACGAAGTGTAGAAAAATAATTTATTTTTTTATTTCAATACCGGCCAGTTCTTCGTAGCATTTGATAACACTACAAACATCTTGATCGCCATATCCTTTGACTACTGCAGTATGGATCATTTCTCGAACAGCAGCCATCACCGGCGTTGGAACAGCCAGTTCTTTCGCTAATTCGTATATCAAGCCCAGATCTTTGTATAACATAGCAGTTCCAAAGGCCGGTGTAAAATCTCTGTTTATTATCTTGGGAACTCTCGACTCCGTTACAGCACTTTTTGCGCCGCCGCCATTAACCACCTGTACAAACATTTCCGGATCAACGCCGCTCTTATAGGCCATCGTCAGAGCTTCTGTCAAAGATAAAAGATTTGTGGCCATTAATGCGTTATTCGCCAACTTCATATAGGAACCTGCGCCACTCTCCCCCATATAAAAGGCTTGCTGCCCCATAACCTTGAACAACGGCAAACATTGTTCAAAAGCAGTTCTGTCCCCGCCAACCATAAATGTTAATTTTGCTTCCTGCGCCTGGATGCCGCTGCCCGTGACAGGGCTATCCAGCATGAGGATCCCTTTTTGGGCCGCTGCCTGCGCTAAACACTTGCTGGTTTGAGGCATAATTGTGCTGCTGTTCATAACAATTAATCCTGGTTGGGCGCCTTCCAGGATTCCTCCTGTCCCTCGCATAGCAGCTTCGACTTCGGCATCCGCCTTCAGCATAACAACTATGGCTTCACAATTGCGGGCGACCTCAGCGGGGCTCCCACAAAGATGCGCGCCTTTTGCGATCAGTGGTTCTGCTTTACTCGCAGTGCGATTATAAACAAATACTTGGTATCCTGCATTTACTAGGTGTCTTGCCATTGGATTTCCCATGATTCCAAGACCAATTACACCAATTTTTTTCATTGTTCATCCACCTTTCTCAATAAAATTATTTGGAATAGAGAGGACCAAACAGTGTTATGACAAATTAAGTTTAATGATGCGTAAATTTTTTACTATAAAATGTGTATCCATGGTAAAATATTTACGAACGGTTTAATCATATTTAATTTGCCTGAGTTTGTCAACATTGTTATCATAAAATGACTGCAGATCATTTTCAGGCAGTAAGGTTATTTCAGTGTGAAAAATTGCAGTTGCAGGAGGAACCGATGTTAGAAGAAAGTCTATTTTCTATTATTAGGACTCATTACCATACCTTATCGCCTACACAGAAAGTCATAGCCGACTATGTTCTGATTAACAGCAAGACGGCCGTATTATTATCTATCAGTGACTTAGCAGCCGAGTGCCATACGAGTGAAACAACCGTAATGCGGTTTTTGCAGAAGATCGGCCATTCGTCATACCAGGTTTTTAGGGTGAAAATGGCGCAAGAAATCTCAACGCACTCACCTCAGCCGATTTATGAAAATATAAATTCTTTCCAGGAAATATGCAATACTGATGATATAAGCCAAGTCAAACATAAGATTGTCTCTTCAGTAGCGGCTTCTCTGCATGATCTTGACAGTTTGATTGATGATGAAACGATTTCATCTATCATACATTTGCTGCAGTATGCAAATAAAATTCTTTTTTTCGGCACCGGCGGTTCTGCAGTGATTGCTCATGACGCTTTTCATAAATTTTTGCGTCTGGGACTTCCCGTTATCAATGAAGCCAGTCCGCATATTATGATGCTGCATTGTACTCACACAACAAAACAAGATGTGGTTTTCCTCATATCGCATTCCGGGGAAAGCCGGGAACCAATTGAGTGCGCCAAACTGGCAAAGAAAAACGGAGCGCATATCATTGTCCTAACCAGCTACAAAAACTCTTCATTGGCAAAACTTGCTGATGCGTGTGTTTTTAGCTCTACCAGTGAAAAAAAATATCATACCGATGCCATGGTGGCAAGAATTGTCCAATTGGTCATTATTGATTTAGTGTACGTCCCATTGGTATTACGACTAGGAGAAACGGGTATTGGCAATATAAACAAATCCCGTCTCGCTGTAGCATGCACAAAAACGTAAAGAGATCAAATAGATAATATTCCCTCTAACTGACTAAATCTTTTTATGATATAATATTTAACAGATTCATTGTTTTAATAACCAAGGAGGTATCCCATGCAAAGCAACCAGTCTGCAAAGGGGCAAAAAAAGCCGGAACGACGCTTAAAAAATAAAGTCCGCACCGCACTTTTAGCAGTCATAGTTATCGGTATTATGGCGATCGGCGCCGGGTTAGGTTTTCTGACTGCCAGCGTCCAGACTGCGCCAGGGCTAAAAGGCGAGATCCGCCCTGCCGCTTCCTCACAAATATATGATATTAACGGCAAGGTGATTTCCAATGTTCATTCAGTCGAAAATCGCGTTCTTGTTCCAATAAACAAAATTCCCAAAGACCTGCAAAACGCATTTATCGCTGCCGAAGATGTACGATTTTATCAGCACATAGGTATAGATCCCCGCGGAATTATTCGGGCAATCTGGTCTAATATTACTTACGGAGAAGTATCAGAAGGCGGCAGCACCATTACACAGCAATTGGCGAAAAATGCATTGCTGACTCAGGAAAGAACATTAAAGCGAAAAATCCAAGAAGCCGTATTAGCGCTGCAAATCGAACGCCAATACAGCAAAACGGAAATATTGGAAATGTACTTGAACCAAATTTACTTCGGCCAAGGCGCTTACGGAGTCCAGGCCGCCGCCCAAGTCTATTTTGGTAAAAATGTTGAACAGTTAAATTTGGCAGAGTGCGCCATGCTTGCCGGTATCCCCAAGAGCCCAAACTACTATTCTCCGGCCAGCAATCTAAAGGCAGCCAAAGACCGTCAAGCTGTAGTTCTTGACCAAATGGTAAAATACAATTATTTAGATCCTACTACTGCCGCACAAACAAAAAATGAAAAATTGACGATCGTTAATAACAGTGGAAAATCCGAGAGTGCCCTTGCCTCTTACTTTATTGATTATATAACACAACAGCTTGTCGCCAAATATGGTGCTGATGCCGTATACAAAGACGGTTTACAAATCTATACTACCTTGGACTTGGATATGCAGAAAGCAGCAGAGCAGGCAATGCAAAAACTACCGACTTATAAAACGGATAGCAACGGCATCAAACAACCCCAAGGAGCCTTGGTGGCAATTGATCCTCATACCGGTTATATCAAAGCGATGGTTGGAGGACGTGGCAACGACCAGTTCAACCGGGCTGTTATGGCAGAACGGCAACCCGGTTCTGCATTTAAACCATTTGTTTACCTGGCTGCTATTGAAAACGGGAGAACTGCATCATCTATAGTAGATGACAGCCCCATTTCATTTGGTTCCTGGTCGCCCCAAAACTACGACGGAAAATTTCATGGCCGCATGACATTGCGCAATGCATTAGAAGATTCCATCAACGTAGTCGCCGTTAAGTTGGCAAATGAAGTTGGTCCGGACAAACCCCTGTATTATGCTCAACAAATGGGAATTTCAACGCTGGTTTTACAAGGAAACGTGAACGACCGGAATTTGGCCTCCGCCTTGGGCGGCCTTACGAGAGGAGTAACACCGCTTGAAATGGCCAGCGCTTATGGTGTTCTTGCCAATCAAGGCGTACATACCGAACCAATTGCGATTATAAAAGTTGTCGATCGAAACGGTAAAATTCTCGAACAAAATACGCCCCGTTCCAAGGCTGTGGTTAATGAGCGAAGCGCTTTTATTCTTACAGACATGATGCGGGGAGTATTAACCCACGGCACAGGCACCGGCGCTGATATCGGCAGACCGGCCGCCGGCAAAACCGGAACGACCAGCGACTATAAAGATGCTTGGTTTGTCGGCTTCACTCCTGATTTAGTAGCTGCCGTCTGGATGGGGAACGACAGCGGCGGAAGCCTCAACGAAATAACCGGCGGCGATCTTCCGGCCACGATATGGCGATCTTTTATGAACGCCGCGTTAAGCAAAACAACTGCCCGTGATTTTACGGTTCCAAGCGGAGTGGTGTCCGCCTCAGTATCTACTAAAGATGGTTTATTGGTAACCGATCCGAAGAATAAAAACGCGTATCCTGAATACTTTATTGATGGCACCCAGCCGAGTAAAATATCCACGACCAGCGATAAAACAGACAAGAAACCAGATGATAGCACTAAAACAACGCAGCCCGCTAAAGTAGATAAAACAACACCAATACAAAATAAAACAGAAAGTACAACTAAGAAAAATTAACTTCGTAATACTGTTTTACAATGACCAGACACGGAAAACAACCTATACAGCAAAGGATCTAGCATAACACGGTTATGCTAGATCCTTTTTACATGCAAGCATATATATTATCCCTTGCAGCTATTTAATTTGGCTAGTTGTTACTATTTCCTAACTTCTTCTTACAATATTCCAAGTGCCTTGCATCCTACCAAAAAGAAGTTCCTATAAATCAGACTCGTAGTGGTACTTTAACGCAGGACAGCGACGGAAACACCATCACCGCCCTCATTGTATTCCCCTATTTTCACCGTTTGCACATTCGGATGGTTTTCTAAATAACGGCGGACACCCTTGCGCAGCGCGCCGGTGCCTTTACCGTGGATCACCAGCACCTCTGGGAGATTTGCCATCACCGCGTCATCAATAAATTTATCTAACGTCGGAACCGCCTCATCAATTGTCATTCCACGAATATCGATCTGCCTTGACACGCCTTGCAATTGGGCGGTATTCAGCCTAACAGCCGTTTTTCTTTCTATTTTTGCTTCTTTTACAGTACTTTTTTTACTGGTCAAACAGTCATTAGCGGAAACACTCATTTTTAAAATCCCGATCTGTACTGTTAAATCATCGGCGCCGACAGACAATATATTGCCGTTCTTTCCTAACGTTGCGACATACACTTCATCACCCGGTTTAACCGCTTTCAAATCAACCGGTTTCATATCCGCATCAATCGCCGGATGTTCGAGGCCGATTAAAGCGCCGGTTCGCTGCTGCAATCGTTTCCGGATCTGTTGAATTTTGTTTTGCCGCTGTTTTTCTTCACTCACGGCAAACTGCTCTTTCAATTCCCGAATTAAACTTTCCGCTTCCCGGCGTGTTTGACGTATTAAGTTCGCGGCTTCATCACGCGCTTTTTTCTGTAGATCCTGTTTCTTTTCTTGCCATTCATTTTTTTCCCGCTGGAGACGCCTTTGCAGCACCTCCACTTCCTGCTCTTTGGCTTGTATTAAACCGGCTCGCTCTAGATATGAATTCCGTTGAGTTTCCAATTCTTCCAGAACAGTAGAAAACTCTTTGTGTTCACTGCTCATCAGTTGCCTTGCGCGAGCTATCACCGCATCCGACAATCCTAACCGTTTAGAAATGGCAAAGGCATTGCTGCTGCCGGGAACGCCAATTAACAGGCGATACGTCGGGCGTAAGGTTTGAACGTCAAATTCAACACTGCCGTTTTCCACTCCGGGGCGAGTGTAGGCGAACGTCTTCAATTCACTGTAATGCGTCGTCGCAATCGTCGCAGCGCCAATCTCTTGCAAATATTCCAGGATAGACATGGCCAGGGCCGCGCCTTCCTCCGGGTCAGTTCCCGCTCCAATTTCATCGATCAAAACCAGATCACGGGAAGATACATCCTGCAAAATACGGACAAGGTTTGTCATATGCCCCGAAAAAGTGCTCAAACTTTGCTCAATACTTTGTTCATCTCCGATATCGGCATATACATTTTGAAAAACCGGCATGGTCGAACCGCTCAATGCCGGAATAAATAATCCAGCCTGAGCCATCAAGGCAAATAATCCAACCGTTTTTAACGATACTGTTTTCCCGCCGGTATTCGGTCCGGTAATCAAAAGCGTCGTAAATGTTTTGCCCAGTTCAACATCAATCGGCACCACTTTATCCT
>JAGFXW010000144.1 GCA_017861495.1 Bacillota bacterium | reverse complement strand
CCAACAAAATATTTTTGGTTTCCATCATAATTATTGATTCACTCTCCCTATTGCCTGTGCCGGGCATGCCTGTAGGCAAACTTCACAACCTGCACATTGCGTCACATCAATTTTTACTTTTTTTACTTCTTTATTCAAACGCAGCGCCGGACAACCTGTTTTCAAGCACATTTTACAACCTATGCATTTTTCTTCATCAACGACACATTTCCCTAAATATTTACCAAATTCCGCTACGTCTTTCGGAGAATGTTTTTTCAATAGACAAGGCCATCTGGTGATGATAACCGAAGGCTCGTCAAGCTGGAAAGCCCAGTCAAACGCGTCCCGCACTTCCTGCAGATTACGCGGATTCACCGTTCTTACATTGGCAACGCCCATTCCTTGTACCACACTGGCAATATCGATTTCCGGCGTTTCCATGCCCTGCAGGGTATAGCCGCTTCCCGGATGCTCCTGATGGCCGGTCATTGCTGTAACCCGGTTATCCAAAATACAGGTAATGACATTGCTCCTATTATAGATAACATCCAATAAGCTATTGATGCCCATATGGAAAAAGGTAGAGTCGCCAATCGTGGCAACAGCCCTTGTGTTCACGCCAAATTTTTTAAACATTTGCTGCGCCCCGTGCCCCATACTGATGCTGGAACCCATGCAAATACAAGTATCCTGGGCGTTGAGCGGTTCGGCGCCGCCAAGGCCGTAACAACCAATATCACCGGTAATCATTACGTTTTTCCGCTTGGCTAATTCAAAGAAGAACCCACGGTGCGGACAGCCGGCGCAAAGAGTCGGCGGACGATTCGCAATTATAGAACTGTCGTAGGTAAGCAAAGGTCTTTCTTCGTTCAACAGCGCTTTGGCGATGATATCCGGGTTCAATTCGCCGGTATTGGGAATCTTCTCTTTTCCGATGCAGGATATTCCCGCCGCTTTCATTTGCTCTTCAATATACGGCTCCAGTTCTTCCACGACATACACAGTATCCACTTCTTGCGCAAACGCCCGGATCTTATCCAGCGGCAGCGGATGAGTGAAGCCAAGCTTCAAATACGAGGCCGTCTTGCCAAACACTTCTTTGGCATATTCGTATGCAATGCCCGAAGTGACAACACCAATTTTTTTATCATTCCACTCAATAAAATTCAGGTCAGTTTCATTGGAGAATTTTTCGAGATCCTTGAGCTTTTTTTCTACCACCAAGTGCAGATTTCTGGCCACATGCGGTACCAGGGAGTATTTCGATAAATCCCGAACATACGGCCGCAAAGGAACTTCTGTCCTGGCGCCGGTTTCCACCAAACTTTTGCTGTGGCAGACCCGGGTCGTCATCCGCAGCAGAACCAGCGTATTGTAGGTTTCACTGATTTCCATCGCTGCTTTGACCATATCTTTGCAATCCTGGCTGTTGCTCGGCTCCAGGAGGGCTACTTTGGCAAACTTCGCATAATAACGGTTATCCTGTTCATCCTGTGAAGAATGGGTTCCGGGATCGTCCGCGCTTACCAAAACCAACCCGCCGTTTATTCCCGCATAGCCGATGCTGAACAAAGGATCGGCGGCAACGTTTACGCCTACATGCTTCATCGCCGACAAGGCACGCGCTCCCACTACAGAGGCTCCAATGGCGCTTTCCAGGGCCACCTTCTCATTCGGCGCCCACTCGGCAACAATTTCTTTGAACGGAGCTATGTTTTCCAAAATCTCCGTGCTGGGAGTTCCCGGATAAGCGGCGGCGAACGCTACGCCGGCTTCATAGGCTCCTTGTGCGATTGCTTCATTTCCCGTTAATAGTTTTTTCACTCTTGATCCCCCTATGTTTATTACTATATTTCATTGATCAATCAATTTTATGCATAAATCTTTGCTGCTTCTTCGCCCAGCAAAACGCGCAGCGCTCCGTCAGCAAGCGATTGCAGTTCCTCTTCGCCCGGAACAAGGGCAACCGGGGCGATAAATTGCACTTGGGCAGCGATTGCCCCGGTAATCCGTTCAGAACGTGCAATCCCGCCAGTGATAATAATCCGGTCCACATGGCCGCCCAAGACGACTGCCATCGCGCCAATTTCTTTTGCGGTCTGGTACGCCAAAGCGTCTAAAACCAGGTTTGCCTGTTCATCGCCTTCATTGGCCCTCCGTTCAGCCTCCCGGACATCTTTGGTGCCGAGATAGGCAAACATCCCGCCTTCGCCATTGATCCTGCGCCGAAGTTGATTGAAATCATATTTGCCGGAAAAACACAGTTTCACCAATTGGCTGGCCGGCAATCCACCACAGCGGTCAGGTGAAAAAGGTCCATCATCCTGGGCATTGTTGACATCAATCATTTTTCCGTGTTTGTGGGCCGCAACCGTTACACCGGTTCCCAGATGAACAGTAATCAGATCCACATCCTCGTACCGTCTTCCCATAGACTTAGCCGTACTGCGGGCTACAGCCTTAGAGTTGAGCGCATGGGACAAACTGATCCGCGGCAGATCCGGCAAGCCGGAAACCCGGGCAACCGGCGCCAATTCATCGACCGATACCGGGTCAACAATATACGAAGGAATTCCCAGCCTCTGTGACAACGTATAGGCAATCGCCGCGCCAAGGTTAGAAGCGTGTTCTCCCCGCTCCGCTTTTTTCAGATCCTCCACCATTTGTGCATTGATTGCAAAAGTTCCCCCGGGCAGCGATTTCAACAACCCGCCCCGCGCGACAATCGCAACGAAGGAATCCAAGGGAATATCGGCTTCCGAAAGTGCAGCCAGGATGATTTCCAGCCGGTACGGATACTGGTCAAACACCTTAGCAAACCGGCTCATTTCCGCCCCATGATGTTCCAAGGTTTTTTCAAAAATACTCTCTTCGCCGTCAAACACGGCAATTTTTGTTGATGTGGCGCCAGGATTGATCGCCAAAATCCGCTTCATACAATTCCTCCGTTTTCATCGAAAGTCACTTCTAGTAATTTTGACTGATACTATTTTTAGGAAAAATGTTTAATATTTTTTAGCGACCAGGATCAGCATGCCAAGGCAGCCTACAGCGCCCAGGAAAACAAGATACATCAGTCCGCCGATATAACTGCCGGTTGAACTAATTAACAAGCCGATAACGAGCGGCGCCAATGCCGCTGCGCCATTGGCAACCCCATTCATCACGCCTGCGCCGGTGCCAATCGCTTTGCCGGGCACAATCTGTTGCAGCAACGACCAGTTGGCCGGCTGGCCGATCCCCAACGAAGCAATCCCCAACGAGATACAAATCGCCGCCGTCATATTATCCGGCGCATGCGCGCCAAAATATACAAATACCGCTGCGCCAAACATGGAAGCCGCCGAAAATGGCGCCCGCCGGCCGACTTTATCCGTCCACCAGCCGCAAACCAGGACACTGATCATCCCTAAAATATACGGCAAGGAAGATAGCGCTCCCATCTCCGCCCAGCTAAAGCCCCGGCTGACTTTCAAATACGAAGGCAGCCAGGCCATGGACCCCCACCAAATAGAGGCATTACAGGCGTAATAAATTGTCACTAACCAGAAACGGTAATCGCTGATAAACAATTTTATGTTATCCCAAACAGAAACTTTGCCCGTTTGGGCTTCCGCTTCTTTTTCTTCTTTCATTCCGTTTTCGATATATTCCAGTTCTGCGGCATTGACGTTTTGGGATTGATGAGGAAAATCACGGGTAAACATCCATATCAAAACTAAGGGAACTAATCCTACCGCCGCCAAAATAAAGAAACTCGGACGCCAGCCAAAACTCTTGATCACCCAGGTAAAAAACGGCATTGCAAGCGCCGGCCCAATAAACAAGCCAAACAGCCATAATGAATTGGCTTTACCGCGTTCGCCCGGCGGAAACCAGTTTTTCACAAACTTACTTTGCATCGGCCAATGCATCGCTTCCCCGATGCCCAGCAATAATCTCGCACACAACATAATGATAAAAGTACCGGCAAGACCGCCAACACACAAAGCAACACTCCAAAGAAATATTGACAAGCTCATTGCTTTACGCGGTCCCAAATAATCGCCCAAAGGGCTGAGAAAGACGTTGGAAATCCCATACGCCAATAAAAATACGGTCATCAACATCCCCATGGCAACCGGGTTTCCCTTGATCCCCATGTCACTCAAAAAAACAGGATCTGCCACCAGAACCGAAACGTTTACTCTGTCTACATAAGCCACCAATAAAGTTAATAATAAGATCCTCGCTAATACCCACCTTTGTTTCGTTCGCTTTATGCCAGTTGCAGTATCTATCACGGGTTGATATTCCTTCATCACTTCGTGCCTCCTCCATACTTGAACATTCAGCTATTTCACTTTTTCAAGGGTTGGGCTCAATTTACAAATTAATAACCCTATGTGTTTTTTGCATACTCCTCCTTCTAGTTGCGACATCAATATCTTCTTCTACCATTTAGTCTAGCATTTTCTCATAAATTGTTGAAATATTTAAAAAGTTTAGTTACTATATAAAAAAGGTATAATTGATTGTAATGTAAAATTAACTACGTATCATTATTCAGCAGGAGGACAAAATGGATATCAAACAACTGCGCTACTTCATTGCCATTGTCGAAGAAGGCAAAATAACCTCAGCGGCCAAGCGGCTGCACATGGCCCAGCCGCCGCTAAGCCGGCAGTTAGCCCTCATGGAGCAAGAACTGGAAGTTGTTCTGTTCCATCGCAAAGGGCCCCATATGGAACTGACCGACGCCGGTAAATTATTGTATCTGAAAGCAAAAGAAGCTGTCGTTAATATGGATAAATTAGTAGCCGAAGTCCAGGATGCCGGCCAAGGATTGCAAGGGTTGCTGACCATTGGAACCATTCAATCCTGCGTTTCTCATCTACTGGCTCCCATGCGTTACTTCCGCCGGAACTATCCGCTGATTTCCTTTAAACTTTGGTTGGGCATTCCGCCCAGACTGACAGACTACCTGGAAAAACGCGTCATCGATTTTGCCATCCTGCGTCCACCTTTCCCCATGCAGAATTTTTCCTCCGTGAAGCTGCACGAAGATCCCTATGTCCTGGCGGTTCCGGCAAACCTCGACCCCTTTTACCCGCGCAGCGCCATCCGAATAAAAGAACTCGGCGATTTGCCTATGGCGCTTTTTCACAGCGGGCAGCACATCGGCTACAACGAAGCCATTATCAGCGAATGCAACCGCTTAGGGGAAGAATTGAACATCGTAGCCGAATGTTCCGATACCGCTTTGATAATGTCATTAGTACGCGGAGGCATCGGCGCGACCATTCTGCCCAAAACCGCGTTTGCATCGATCCCAACGACCGAGCTTCATATTCTAGACATCCTTGATTTTTCAATAAAATCGGAAGTCCATGCGCTTTGGCGGGCTGATGATTTTCTGTCCAAAAGCGGCCAACGGTTTATCGAACTACTCACTTCGTCCACACAGATGACCATTCTCGGCACCGAAACCGTTATCCATGAAGGCATCAAGAAATAAAAAAAGCAGGCAGCGTAGGAAAGAAACTTCTTCTTCCACACTGCCTGCTTTGCTTTAAAATTCTAAAATTTGTAGTTGGTACCGATCATGACCCAAGTTCCCGGATCAGGGTAGAATAGTTCTTCTTCGTAATGTTTGTTGAAGATATTATAGACAGTTACATACCAATCTTGCTGTTTGTTGATTTGACGGCTTATTTTTAAATCCACTACGTTATAACTAGGCAGATGGGAATAAACAGTAGACCCCGATCTAGTATCGCTGCCTATACTGTCAGCGGTGTATCGTTTATCAACCCAATGGCCGGTGAGATTGAAGCGATATCCTTTGTCAGCCTCGTAATTCAACCCATAGTTAATATGATGTTTAGGCGTATATGTAAGCTCGGTTACTGTTCCACTATAATTGGTGGCAGAAGCATCCAGATACGTATAATTAACAAATCCATTTAATTTCTCAGTAAATTTTTTGTCAAGTTCCAGTTCGATCCCTTTAATGTTGGCTGATTCCAGATTTTCGTAGAGAGAGGATTTGTTGACGCGGTTAATTTTATCGGCGATATCATTTTTAAAGATGGCAATATCGCCACTGAGACTGGAATCAAATTCATGTTTCAAGCCAACTTCATAGTTTTTCGATTTTTCCGGTTTTAAGTCAGGATTGCCCGATGAGCCAAATAGCTGCTCGGCGCTGGGGAAACTATAGGTTTCGCCGTAAGATACACGCAAAGTATTACGGTTATCCAACTGATAGGTGGTGTTAATGACCGGACTCGTGTTTGAACCATCCCGATCCGTGCTGCTATAATCTACTTTATAGCTGTCGTGCCGCACGCCCAGCGTAACAGTAGTTCGGTCATTGGCAAGAATATTGTCCTGTACATAATAACCAAAACGATCGTTTGTATACTTATCCCATGTATAATTATTAGGATCCGCGAGAGCAGAATTCGATTTTTTCCAATCGATAGTA
>JAGFXW010000351.1 GCA_017861495.1 Bacillota bacterium | reverse complement strand
TATTCCTTTACTGAGCTTCTCCAGACTCATGTTGGCGATACTGCAAATGGAGAACAATACGGCGCCAACCGGAGGGGTGATGAGTCCAAGCACCAAGTTGAAACAAACCACAATCCCCAGATGAACCGGATCAATGCCCAATTGCGCCGCCATGGGAGCAATAACGGGGGTAACAATCGTGATGGCCGGTGCGGTTTCAAGCGGAATACCCACCAAAATCAACAAAATGTTGATCAAAAACAGTACGACATAAGGCGAAGAACTAATCTGACCAATAGCGTTGATGATTAGCTGCGGAATCTGCTCCGCTGCAATAATCCAGGAGAAAGGTTCGGAGAGGCCGAGCAGCAACATGACCATGGCCGACTCAATTCCTGAGCTGAGAAGAATATCAGGCATGCGGCCCCATTTGATTCTCCTGTAAAATACTCCGCCGATGAGTAGCGCATAGACTGCTGCTACGCCTGCCGCCTCGGTAGGCGTGAAGGCTCCGCCAAGAATGCCCCCCATGATAATAACCGGCATAAGTAACGCAGGCAATGCCTGCCACGCACCCGCCAGCACTTCCCTGAACGAAGCTTTCTGTTCCCGCGGATAGTTTCGCTTTTTGGCGACAAAGTACATATAAAGCATCAACCCTATTGCAAGCAACAGGCCTGGAACCACTCCTCCCAAGAACAAAGCGCCAATGGATACATTAGCGATAACGCCATACATGATGAAGGGAATGCTCGGCGGGATGATCGGGCCCATACAGGAAGCTGTCGCTGTAACTGCCGCCGATACTTCTTCATCATAGCCCGCTTCCTTCATTGCAGGAATCATCACCATACCAATGGCAACCGCCGTAGCCACAGCCGAACCGGAAATGGCGGCAAAAATCGCGCTGGCAAGAATCGTGGCCAAGCCCAATCCTCCATTTATATGTCCCATGAGCAAGCGGGCAAAACGAACCAGGTCCCGAGTCAGCCCTCCCTCGTTCATAAGATTGCCGGCCAACATAAATAACGGAATCGCCAGCAATGGAAAAGACGCCATTCCTGCAAAAGTCGGAGATGGGAATGCCCAACGCCAACAATGCGACAAAACTGCCGATAAATATAGTCAGCATGTTATTCCCTCCCCGCCGGATCGGCAGTCAGAAAATCCACCAACTGTTCAACAGTAATCGAAAACATAATAAAAAAGCCAATCGGAAGCGCGGAATAAGGAATACTCATACTAATTCCCATCGTCGATGATGTCTGGTGCAAATTCATTACCATCTGAGCTACGCCATAATACGTCATTAATGACAAAAAAATCAGCATGCATACATAACCAATCCCCTGAATCCATCGAGAAGGGCCTGCGGGCAGGGTATCGATAAGGGTGGTAATCCCAACTTGATAACCGCGTTTCAAGCCAACGGCGCCACCCAGCATGGAGGCCCATACTAGGGAGTACTGCGAAAATTCGCTGGTCCATGTCGACATTTTACCAAGAACATATCGCCCAAAGACCTCATAAGGAATTACAATAGCAATGGCCGCAATGGACACCATAACGCTCCAACCTGCCACCTTCAGCAACAGACAATTAAACCGACGCAGGAAATGCACAGGATTACCTCCTCCGATAGCCTTAAAAAACTGTGAATCAGACGCCGCAGCCCTCAATGGTTGCGACGTCTGATTCATTTTATCATAATTACTTTGTATTCATAATGGCATCGATTTTGTCCTTACCAAACTGTTTGGCAAATTCATCGAATGCCGGCTGCATGGCTTTCTGCCAGGCGGCTTTGTCCACGTCGCGAGTCACAACAAGACCTTTTCCCTCCATCTCCTTAAGTTTTGCTTCTTCGTCGTCACGGTTAAGTTTGCGTTCGAATATGGCCACTTCCGCGGCAGTTTTCTCGATAAGTACCTGATCCGCTTTCGGAATCTGGTTCCACTTTTTCATGCTGACAACAAACAACGCCGGAGAATATACATGTCCGGTCAAAGAAAAATATTTCTGAATTTCATACAGTTTGGAGCCATAGAATACCGCCACCGGATTTTCCTGCCCATCAATGACTTTTTGTTGCAGCGCCGAGTACACTTCGCTCCAAGCCATGGGGGTCGGGTTCAAACCGGCCGTTTTAAACGCCAGCATGTGGGCCTTGTTTTCCATTGTCCGGATTTTCATGCCTTTGGCATCTCCCGGGGTTTTAACCGGGCCTTTGTTGTTCGTTACATGACGGAAGCCGTTTTCCCAGAATGCTAGTCCCTTCAGGCCCGTTTTGTCCATGTCGGCCAACAACTGTTTCCCAATGGGGCCGTCCAATACTTTATCCACATGGTTGAAATCACGGAACAGGAAGGGAATATCCACGATCAGCATCGACGGGCTGAAGTTGCCTACAGGTCCGGTTGAACCCACGTAAACATCGATAGTTCCCTGCTGCAGAGCCTCCAGCATTTCCCTCTCGCCTTTTGCCAGCTGGCTGTCAGTATATACTGTAACCTGAATGCGCCCGTTAGTCCGCTCTTTGATCAGATCACCAAATTTCTTTGCGCCTACTGCATATGGATGAGTGGCAACCTGGGTCATCGTCACCTTGAGATTGGCTTTGTATTCTCCCTTTGGCGCATCTTTCGGCGCTTCGGCCGGCTTGTTCCCCGAGCAACCGACCAAAGACAATGCCACCATCAACATCAGTACAAAAGTAACGATCCGTTTCATTCCCACACCTCATTTTCTAAATTTTTCTACAGTTCGGATTCAACACGCGATGAAAAAACTCCTCTTCTCCCCTCCTTAAATTTATAGCTTTGGATTTTCGGGATGAAGCATCGTAGCAATCGCTTTGTCCAACACTTCATCCTCCCAGATTTTTTTCCAATCATCCCGCAAGACCAATCGATTTCCAATATCGATCGCCACCAAACAAGCGTCTGACACTTTCACATTTTGTTGCATTTTGCCGAGGAAGTTAGCGGATAGATTGTATACATGACCAACGAGGAACGATTCAGCGGCGGCGCGGGGAATCCCCCTTCTTTCCGCTTCTTTTACCGTTTCGGCCATGGCATATAATGTGGTCGCACCCAGAATTTCCACCAATGTCGGCTCCAGGAAAGCGATATCTCGGATCCCCATGACATAGCTATTTTCCACCGGTGCAAACATCAGTTCACAAATAGTCCGAGCCTTGGCGAAATTCTCGTCGCTACCTTGGATCTTGGCCAACACAATGTCTTGTTTGGCTGCAACTCCGCCAAAATAGTCATGGCGGGCTGCAAATGTATCTTGATCCAAAAAATAAGACGGATGACATGGATGGGTCACCACAAAGGTACAATCGTCCCGCAACGCCAACTCTCTCGCCACAGCCGCCGCCGGGTCCAGAATGATCAAAGTCGATCCCGGCGTCATCATTTTTACAATCCCGACGGAAACGATC
>JAGFXW010000350.1 GCA_017861495.1 Bacillota bacterium | reverse complement strand
TCGATAGTTTTTGGCTGATTTCAAGTCTGAGACCATAATCCATGTGCATATCTCCAACTCCCTTCGCAGAGAAAATTCAAACGCGCTTTCTTTTCCATATCGTCTAACAAATCCTTGGCAGTTGATCGCCGGTTAACATATCCAGCAACCGGATTCCGCCAATTACCGTTCGCATTCCAACCTGTCCAACCGGTTGGTCTGTCACTTTGCCGATCACTTTCGCATCCCGCCCATACGGATGAAGTCGCATCACTTCCAACAACCTCTCTGTGTATTGATGTTCGACAAAAACCACCATTTTCCCTTCGTTGGCCAAATACAACGGGTCAAAACCAAGGATCTTGCAGACTGCCTGCACTTCCTGCCGGACTGGAATTTTTTCTTCTTCCAGGATGATACCGACATTGGCTTGCTTGGCAATTTCATTGAGCGTCGTCGCCAATCCGCCGCGTGTCGGATCCCGCAGCACCGCAATCTGGGGAACCGCCGCCAGCATTTCCTGGACCAATCCGCCCAACGGAGCGCAGTCACTGGTGATTTCGGCCGGTAATACCAAACCGTGGCGCTCACTCATCACCGCGATCGCATGGTCACCCAAAAAACCGCTGAGGATGATATCCTGACCCGCCCGCGCCTGCGAAGCCGAAATGCTTGTTTCCGTCAGTTTTTCCCCGACTCCAGCCGTATTGATAAACAATCCGTCTACGGCGCCCTTTTCAACCACCTTGGTATCGCCGGTAACAATGAAGACTCCGGCTTCTGCCGCTGCAGCCCGCATTGATTCCGCAACGCGCTGTAAATCGGCAATCGGAAACCCTTCTTCAATGACAAAACCAGCACTCAAATACAGCGGCTTGGCGCCGGACATAGCTAAATCATTCACTGTTCCGCACACCGCCAATTTTCCAATATCGCCGCCGGAAAAAAACAAAGGTTTCACTACATACGAATCCGTCGTGAACGCCAGGCGCGTTCCACCGATGGTGACGGCCGCCGCATCATGCATCTCAGCCAAAATCTCATTGGAAAAAGCCGGTACCATTACCTGTTCCACCAGATCGTGGCTCATTTTTCCGCCACTGCCATGGGCTAACTGGATTTTATCATCCTTCATATCTGCCATCTCCCGGAACCATATTTATACCATGCAGCGCACGATCCTTCTACTGATACCATGCAAGAACCTACCGGATGGTCGGGAGTGCACAGTTTGCCAAACAAAGGACATTGCGACGGCTTTGCCACACCACGCAGAATTTCGCCGCAGCGACAGCCCGCCGGTTCACGCGTTGCCTCTACCGTTACCGGCAATTGCGCAACGGCATCAAATTCACGGTACGCTTCTCTTACTGACAGGCCGGAGTCCGGCAAAAGACCGATCCCCCGCCATTCCGCCGGAGCGGTTTCGTACACGGAATACAAGATGTTCCGGGCCGCCGGGTTGCCACCCGCCCGAACCACTTTACCGTACGCATTTTCCAGGCGAGGAACTCCGTCCCGCACCTGTTGCAGCAACATCAGCACGGCCTGCAAAATTTCCAGCGGTTCAAATCCGGCCACAACGCCGGGCGTATGAAACTGTTCCGTCAAAAAACGATATGGTTCATCCACCCCGATCACCGCGCTCACATGACCCGGCAATAAAAAGCCGTCAACCTTTGTTTCCGGCGCCGAGAGCAACGCCGCCAAGGCCGGAGGGACGAGTTTATGCGCACTGAGGACAAAGAAATTCTTCAAACCGGCCTGCTGGGCCGTCAGCACCGCGGCCGCGGCCGTAGGCGCCGTCGTTTCAAAGCCAACCGCCAGGAAGATCACCTTGCGTTCCGGATGGGCCTGCGCCAAAGCAACCGCATCCAAAGGGGAATACACGATCCGGATATCCGCCCCGGCCGCCTTTTCCCTCATCAGCGTCGTCGAAGATCCCGGCACGCGCAGCATATCGCCAAACGTAGTAATCATCACATCCGGTTGGCGGCTGTAAGCAATCGCCGTATCCAGGTACCGGTTCGGCGTCACGCAAACCGGGCAACCGGGGCCGCTGACCAATTCAATTTCCGGCGGCAAAATCTGCCGGATGCCCGCCCGGAAAATAGCGACCGTGTGGGTTCCGCAAACCTCCATAAACCGCAGGGGTCGGTCGCTCAGCCGTTGAATTTGGCCCAATAGAAGGTCGGCCGTCCGTTTAACCTCCTCAGCCTGCATCTTCGGCATATTGTTCCAACTCCTTAAACAAAGCCAGCGTTTGCATTGCCTCGTCTTCATCAATCGTCTGGATGGCAAACCCGGCGTGTACCAGGACGTAATCGCCCTCGGACGCTTCCGGCAACAACATCAAACTGGTTTTCCTCTGAACCCCATTAATATCCACAACTGCCATCATGTCTTCCCGGGACAATACTTTCCCCGGCACAGCCAAACACATCGCTACCGACTCCTCTCGCCTGCAATTACAGCTTGACCCAAAGCCAAGCCGCCGTCATTGGGCGGAACCTGGCGATGAATATATACAATAAAATTGTTTTTTTCTAAAATTGTGAACACTTCGGACAAAAGTGTACTGTTTTGGAACACACCGCCGCTTAATACCACCTCGCGCAAACCGCTTTGGGCGGCAATCCTGCGCACCATATCGGCAACGGCCGCAGCCATCGTCCGCTGGAAGGATGCCGCCAGTAATTCCGGCGCAATATTCCGGCGAAGGCCGAAGGCCAATGCCGCAAAAACCGGCGTAAAATCAAGCTGCAGCATGTCATTGGCCCGGATATCGTACGGCAAGATCTTCCCGGGATCCGCCGACCGCAGCGCCGCCAACTCCAACTCAACCGCCGCCTGTCCTTCATAATTGATCGTTCCCCGTATCCCCGTCATCGCCGCCGCTAAATCAAACAACCGACCAGCGCTGGAAGAAAGAGGAGTATTAATGCCTTTCTCCGCCGCCCGGACCACCAGTTCCCATTCCGGCGGCAAACTGCGGACAAAAGGAATATCCCACTGTAAAAAATCCCGGCCGTATAGGTTATGCAGCATCCAGGCCGCTAACCGCCATGGCTCCTTAATCGCATTGGCACCACCCGGCAAGGGAATGTAGCGGCAGTGACCCACCCGCGTAAAATCGCGGCAGTCCGCCAGCATGAATTCGCCGCCCCACAAGTTTCCGTCCGTACCAAACCCCGTTCCGTCCAACGCCACCCCGATAACCTGGCGGTTGATCCCCTGCTCGGCCAACACTGCGGCGATATGAGCATGATGGTGCTGCACGCCGATTTTGGGCAGTGGCAGCGACTGGGCATAACGGCTTGGCAGATAATCCGGATGAAGGTCAAACGCGACAACCTCCGGTGTTATCGTGAACAAGCGCTGAAAATGTTCAATGGTATCCGTATAGGTCCGGTACGTATTCATATTTTCCAGATCGCCGATATGGGCGCTCATAAACGCCTGCTTGCCGCGCGTCAGGCAAA
>JAGFXW010000143.1 GCA_017861495.1 Bacillota bacterium | reverse complement strand
TGGCGGTTGCCAGTCTCAACAATGTTATTGGCCTGCCGTTGGAAACGGAATTGATTATAAAAGAAGAATTGCAATACCAGCCCTATGCCAGAAGCCTGAGTGACAGCATCCGCTTTGGTTTGCAGAACCGTCCCGATACTGCGCAGGCCGAAACCGCGATTAAGGTGGCGGAAGAAACCGTCAAGGTTGCCAAGAGCGGCTACGGACCAACAGTGGCTTTTTCTGGAGGAGTAGGCCGGTGGGACTATAAATCACCGGGAACGGGATTTGATAGTTGGTCGATTTCCCTGTCCTCGACCTGGAATATTTTTGATACCGGAGTCACCAGCGCACAAGTGAAGCAGGCGGATGCGGCAGTCCAAAAGGCAAATTACACGGCACAGCAGACCCGGGACAGTGTCCAACTGGAAATTCGCCAGAATTATTTGAGTATGCAGGAAGCCGAGAAACGGATCAGCACAAGCCAGGTTGCGGTATCGAAAGCGGAAGAAGATTTTAAGATTGCGCAAGTCCGTTACAGCGCTGGTGTGGGAACCAACCTGGATGTAATTGATGCCCAGGTGGCATTGACGCAGGCGAAGACAAATTACGTGCAAGCGTTGTATGATTACAATACCAACAAAGCGAAATTGGAAAAGGCGATGGGGGTTCCTATTCCGTGATTTCGGCAGTTTCTCGATAAATAAAAGCAGTTGCAGGTCTTGAGTTGAAAGCCGGTGAAAACCGGCTTTCTCTGTTCCTGCGTGGATAATCTTGCTGCCAATAAAGGAAGGTCTTCTTCCAGTGGCGAAATACTTCGTAAATCGGAAAGAATAGCTGGAGGTTGCTATGCGGCGAAAAGTGATTGCGATTGTCTTGGCAGCCTGTCTCCTTTTGGCCGGAGTGGCTGTTTATTGGCAGATGAACTATCGTGCCATTCTATCGCGGGTGGAATCCACTTTGGCTGACGAATTGGGTAAGGCATTAGGTACAAACATCGAATTGAGTTCGATTGAAATTAAAGACTGGAACTCTTTGGCTCTGCATGACCTTACCATCTATGATAAACAAGGCCGCGAAATGCTGAAGGGCGGAACGATTTCGGTTTCTGTTAATGTTCTGGACATCCTGCGGGGCCGGCCTGTTATGGAAGCCCTGACGGACGTGAACGTAACGGGCACGGCTGTATTTTTGCGCCGCGAAAGCAGCGGCCGCTGGAATATAGAAGATTTTACCGAGCAAACGAAAGAAGAGGAGACGGTATTCCATGGCCGGATCCTTCTTAAGGATGCTGTTGTTACGGTTTCCACTCCGGAACGTCAATGGACAGTTGAGGGACTGCGGGGGAACGCCGATTTTTCCGGTTACCCGTCGATTGCGCTGACTTTTGCCGGCAACCAGGACAAAACAACCTTTCAAATCGAGGGGACAGTGAACCGTAAAGGCCACAGCTGGCTGGAAGTTATTGCGGACCATATTGTATTGGAGGATTATCTTTCCCTCCTGCCGGCAATCAACAATGCCGCTTTGACGGCAGGAACTGTGAACCAACTTTCCGTTTTTGCGCAGTATGAGAATAACTCGCTTGTGTATGCCGGTGAAGCGTCGTTAGACGGGGTAGCTGGAAAATTAGGTGATTTTGCTGTTACTGATGCAGCCGGCAGAATTGCTTTTACTGAAAAATCCGTGCGCTTTTATAATACGACGGCCTCTTTTGCCGGGCAGCCGTTGAAACTTCAAGGACAAATTGACATTAGCGGTTCCGAGCCGGTATTTGATGTGACGGTATCTTCCACGGCCTGTGATGTGCAAGCGTTGTCGACGCAAGTTCCGGTAAAGGGGCTGGCTGCCTTCCAGGTTCAAGTGGCGGGGACGCCTTCAGCGCCGGTTCTTACCGGGGAAGCGGCGTTGCCGCAGGGGGAAGTGCAAGGATACACTATTTCGGATGCAAGGACGCAGTTTCGCTATTCCGGGCAGACTCTGCTGCTCGACGATGCGCAGGCCGTAGTATTTGGCGGCAAAGTTGCGGCGAGCGGGCAGGTGGATATAGCCGGGCAATCGCTCCACCTTCGGGTTACGGGAAAACAACTTCAGGTGGAACCACTGAGCAGTTTGGTTTCAGCGGATTCAATGAACGCGAACGGCGCCTTTGATTTTCAAGCCGATATTTCAACAGTCGGGGCAGGATACAGCCAAATGCAGGTAAATGGGGCGGCGGCCATGAGGTCCGGGCAGATATCCGGGATTCCTATAAAGGATGTTTATGCCGGATTTTACTGGCGCCAAGGATCGCTAACGTTGGATTACCTGACGGCTGATGCCGGCGGCGGCTATGTCATTGCTGCCGGGGCGGTAAATAATGATGGGTGGAATGTTACGGTTCGCGGTCAAGATTTACAGATGGCCGAACTGGCCGGTGCCGGTTTAACCGCTGGAAGTGATTTGGCAGGCAAAGCTTCTTTTACGGGAACGGTCACCGGAGCGCCGGCTGAACCGGAATTCCAAGGTTATTTTGCTGCGGTGGATGGTCAAGTCCTGTATCAACCCTACCAGCAGCTTTCCGGGCGGTTGCAATTGAACCGCCACAGTGCGGCAATTTTGGACGGCCGTTTGGTTAACGGACTGGCCAGCCATGAAGTAGCAGGGACGATCGGCCTGGACGGAAACCGTCCGGTTGCGTTAAAAATAGTTTCCCGGCAAGTCCGGGCGGAAAACCTGGTAAAAATTTTTGCGCCGGAAGAGCAATTGACGGGCAATGTGGATAATGAAGTGCTGATCAGCGGCTCTTTCGATAACTTGAACGCTGTGGGGCATGTTGTCTTGACGGATGGGAGTTTCCGCGGGCATCTTATCTCGAAAATCGAAGGCAGCTACCAGAGACAGGACGGCGTCACCCGGTTTGAAAATTTGACAGTCAATGCACTGGAATTGCAAGCACAGGCGGAGGGGCAGATTGATGCGGCCAATCGTCTGGATATTCGTATTCAAGCGCACGACATTGATTTGGCCCGGCTGCCGGTTGGCGCTCCGTATCCGGTTGACGGCATGGCCAGTTTCAATGGCCGTGTGCAGGGAACATTGTCGGACCCGCGTTTGGAAGGACAGTTGGCGGCGGACCGCCTGGTCCTGAATTCGCAGCCAATTGAAACCGCTGTGGCAACGATTGGTGTCAGCCGCACGGGGATTGACATTCCTAACCTTACTTTTAAACAGGGGCAAAGCAAAGTAATTGTTCTAGGCGGGTTGGAATGGCCGTCTAATGGGATCAACGGCAATATTCTGGTTGACAACGGCCAATTAGCCGCTATCCTGGCGATGTTAAACGTCAGGGCTCCGGGAGTAGACGGAAGATTGAACGGCCAGATCGTTATTAATGGCACCCTGGAGAACCCTGGTCTTCGTATTACCGGCAACTTGATCAACGGCAATGTAAAAAACTATCCGTTGGATAAGATTGATATCGATGCGACACTGGAGAATAATGTGCTTTCGCTGCACCAATTTATGGCCAAACAAGGCAACGGTATTTTGGCAGCGCAAGGAACGGCCGATCTAAACGGACCGCTGGCTTTGGAAATCGGCGGCCGTAATATTGATGCCGGCATCTTGAAGGCTTGGCTGAATTCTTCGATGGACGTGAAGGGGCAATTGAATATTTCGGCCCAGATATCCGGTACGGCCAAGTCACCGTATGCTGCGGTATCCTTAGATATTACGAATGGCGGAGTAGGAAGCGCAATCTTCGATCAATTGTATGGTTTGTTTATTTACGAAAAGGAAAATATTGACATCAGCCAATTGTTCCTGTCCAAAGGGCCCTACCGGACTAGTGCCTATGGCCGGGTGCCGCTGGCTGCTTTGCAGGCCGATAAGGATGCAAAACTTTCCTCGACCGAACAAATGGATATTAAATTGCGTCTGGATCAGGCAGATTTACGCATCCTTCCCTGGCTGACCAAAGAAGTTTCCTGGGCGACCGGGCCGATGCACGGCGAAGTGACAATCGGCGGAACATTGGCGAGTCCGGACTTCCGCGGCGGTATCAGTATTGCTGAAGGCACTGCAAAACTGAAAGCGTTAGACGATCCCATTCAAAAAATGGTTCTTGATATTCAACTGGAAGGTGATACAATTAGACTGAAGTCTTTCGCGGGACAAATGGGTAAAGGCTCGTTCCACATGGAAGGCTCTATGAGTTTGAAAAATTTAATGTTAGGAAATTATGATCTGGATTTGACGCTGAACCATCTGGCGTTGAACCACAAATATTTTCAAGGGCCGGTGAACGGCAGCCTGCGCTTGTTGGAGGCCAATGGCAAGCCGTTGCTGCGGGGGAAACTGGAATTTGAAAATGATATGATCAACATTCCCGCCCTGCCGGAGATGACCCAATCCGAACTGGATATCGGGTTGGATGTGGAAGCGGCAACTCTGCCGCGGGTTCATTTCTATAATCCGTACATGTACGATATTTGGGCGGAAGGGAAAATTAAAATAACCGGCACCAGCCAGCAGCCATCCGTTACCGGTGGGTTGCGGGCCGTACGGGGAACGGTCAGTTATCTTCGCACGCCGTTCCGGGTCCGCTACGCGACTGTGCATTTTTTGCGGGAAGGTTCGATGGAGCCAACGGTGAAACTGGTTGCAGAAACTAGTTTATCGCAAACCAAGGTGTACCTGAATGCGAGCGGGTCCCTTCAGCAAATTGATATTCATTTGACGTCGGAACCGGCGATGAACCAGCAGGAAATCTTATCATTGCTCACGCTGCGCAGCCGGTATACCGAACAGGCGAACACACAAGGGGCTGTGCGCGATTCCGGTTTGGGCCGTGATGAAGCGGTGGGATTGATGAGTACCGGGCTTCAGATGGCGTTTATGAACGAAATGGAGGCCTCTTTCCGCAATGTATTCGGTTTGGATGAATTCCGGTTCATTGAAGGATCGTCTTCGGAGAGCCTGTTGTGGACAGGCACAAATTCCTCCACTAACTTTAATAAGCAGGCCTACAGCGTAAAAATTGGCAAATACCTGACGGACCGGCTGTATCTCAGTTACACGCGGGGAGTCGCCTCGTATGAAGGAAACAGTTTTTCCATCCGTTATGACCTGACCCGCAGGATCAGCCTAACCGGTGCTTCGGATGACCAGAACCGCAGGTGGATCGGTCTGGAAGCCCGCTATACATTCTAAGATTACGGCAAGAAAGCGACGATTGTTTTCGGTATAGCAGTCGTCAGGGGAGAGTGACTGGTATGTCTCTGCAAGCCTATCTGCAAGAACTGAAAAAAATAACATTGTTGGAGCCGGAAGAAGAACAACGGCTTTGGCAGGCCTATAAAAAGCAAGGCGATTTGGATTGCCGGCGAAGGTTGATTGAACAATACCAGCCGTTGGTATTTAAAGCGGCGGTGAGTTGGCGCAGCGATGAAAGCCGGGTTATGGATATTATTCAGGAAGGAACGGTCGGATTAATTGAAGCCGCGGAAAATTATGATCCGGATCGAGGCGTCGCGTTCAGTTTATTCGCTTTGCACCGCATTCGAGGGCGAATCCTTACCTATATCCAAAAAGAAGGCCGCCATGATTATGTGCATATCGACAGTCCGTTAACTGAGGATGACCACCAACGCACGCTGGCGGATTGTTTGGTTGATAGTAAAGCTGACGTTTCCCGCCAGGTAGAACACAATTTGCTCCTCCAGCAAGTCCAGCAGGCTTTGCAGCGGCTGCCGGCGAAAGAGAAAGAAGTGTTGAGCGGAGTGTATTTGGAGGATTTTGAAGCGCGCCAAATGGCCGATACCCTTCAGATCAGCATTTCCCACATGTATCGCTTGCAGCGGCAAGGCATCCGCCGCATTCGCGGCATGCTGTCCCGCTTTATGCAGAATAAATAAAATGACGGTTTTTTGAAAAACAGCAGTAAAAAGGAGTATTTGGGCAAAATACCGTGATTATTTCCCGTAAATCCAGATATTTGGCATAAATACGACAGCCAGAAATAAGCCTATTTCCGTGACTATATAGTCATGGTCAACATAGGGGTGGTGAAAATGACGGAAATCAAACGACATACGTCAAAGCACTTAAAGGCAGCCCGGCAATGGTTATTGCAGGCCGAAGATTCGTTCGGTCAAGATCGTGATGTCCGCGGCGAACTGGATTTGTTATTGGCGCAGGCTGAATTGCGGCATGCGCAGGAAACGAACCGTTCCCGGCAGTGGCGCTATCGGTACCCTCTGCTGAAGCAGGGCCTTGCTTTTTGTCTGGCGTTTGCAGTAACGGCAGCGGGGATTGGCGGCGCATATTGGAGTTTGCATCGCCAACCGTCGATTGTGGTGCAAATGCCGGCTGACAGTCAAATAGCGAAGTCTTCACCGTCGTCACAACGGGTGGAAACAGTCCTCTCCACTCAGACTCAAGATTCCAAATTGACCAGGCAGCAGCCGGTGCAGGCAACTGTACAGACCTCTGCCAAAGCGGAAACTTTCGTCAGCATTACGGAACGAAAGTCGGACAAGGATGTGGTATTAACGCCGGACCAGATGCAGGATCTTGTCCGGACGGCCGGAAAATCATTGCGCGGCCAATAATGTGAATAAGGA
>JAGFXW010000142.1 GCA_017861495.1 Bacillota bacterium | reverse complement strand
TGAGGAAAATTACATATATTAAAATGCAGGAGTGATTATTCGAATGTCAGAATGTAAAAAAATCCCGGTTGGTATTTCAGCGCGCCATATCCATGTAACTCGTGAAGATCTGGATACACTTTACGGGACTGGACATCAACTAACCTTTAAAAAAGCATTATCACAACCGGGACAGTTTGCTTCAGAAGAAACGGTAGATTTGGTAACTGAAAAAGGAACCATGAAGAAAGTTCGGATCTTAGGACCGGAACGGAAAAGAACTCAAGTAGAAATTTCCCTAACCGATGCATTAAAACTCGGTGTGCAACCGCCTGTCCGTGATTCAGGTGATTTAAATAATACTCCAGGATTAACAATTGTTGGTCCGAATGGTTCTGTTCAATTAAAAGAAGGCGCTATTGCTGCCTGCCGACATATCCATATGTTGCCTGCTGATGCTGAGGAATATGGAGTACATGACAAAGAAATTGTAAAAGTCCGTTGCGATGGACCAAGAGGCTTGATCTTTGATAATGTGTTGGTTCGTGTCAGCGATACTTCTAAATTGGAAATGCATGTCGATACGGATGAAAGTAACGCGGCAATGATGAACTCAAAAACTACCGTCGAAATTATTAAATAATATTGGCTTTGCCTCTGGTAAAAAAACTCTGCGTATCAATGCAGAGTTTTTTTATTTTTTTTATTTTATCAGCAGGAATTTTATTTTGCGGTACGAATATATTAACTATAAAAAAGAACGACGTTCGGCTGTCGGAAACGAATAGGGTGGTTTTTTGTCAACACAATCAACTTCTTCTTATATCATTGCATCTGTAGATCGAGCAATGCAATTACTGTTATTGTTAGGGCGGGCCACGAAGGATATGGGTGTGACGGAAATCAGTAAATTATTAGGAGTGCAAAAAAGTACAGCTCACAGTTTGTTACAAACCCTGATGGCAAGAGATTTTGTTCAGCAAAATGAAGCTGGGAGATATTCCTTAGGGGTTCAACTTATTGAGCTTGGACATATTTGTTTGGAAAAACTGGACATTCGCGATGTGGCAAAACCTTCGATGTTGGAACTGGCCAACGAGACAAGCCAAATTGCGATCTTGGCTGTATTAGCGCATGATAAACTCATTATCATTGAAAAAGTAGAACCAGAGCGTCCTTTTTTGATTATTCCTAAGTTCGATTTTAGCGTGGCGGTTCATAGTACTGCTGTTGGGAAAGTTTTGATGGCCAATGCAGCCAATGATATTATTGATAAGATCATTGATAACGGGTTAGAAAAATATACAGATTTTACGTTGACGGATCGAACAGAATTATTAAGAGAATTAGATGTTGTACGTAAACAAGGCTATGGAATAGGATGTAATGAAACGATTAACGGTGTGACTTGTTTGGCGGCGCCCATATTTAATAATTCCCGGAAAGTAATAGCCGCTCTGTCAGTTTCTTGTCCGAGTTCCGTATTAACGGAAAATGAACATTTAGAGATTATCCGAATTTTAAAACAAAAAGCGGGAATTATATCACAACGTCTCGGATGTCGCCAGTTGTGATAATTCTATAAGTTGGTTTTTCAAATTACCAACGAAAAAATAGTAAAAAGGAGGAAATAAGAATGCCAAGACCCGAGTTCAGGGAAGAAAGGTGCAAAGGCTGTGGGCTGTGTGTTGTTGCCTGCCCGAAGAAAATTGTGGAATTGTCCGACCGGTTCAATTTGAAAGGGTATCAGGTTGCAACCTGTATTGATGAAGCAAAATGTATTGGTTGCGCATTATGTGCCAAAACATGCCCGGATGTAGTGATTGAAGTCTATAAATAAGGGACGGGAGTGATGAATGTGGCAGAAAAGATTTTGATGAAAGGAAATGAGGCTCTCGGTGAAGCAGCTGTTATAGCTGGATGTCGTCACTATTTCGGCTATCCGATTACACCTCAATCCGAGTTAATTGAGTATATGGCGAAACGTCTGCCCCAGGTTGGCGGTGTTTTTCTGCAAGGGGAAAGCGAAGTAGCATCGATTAATATGGTATACGGCGCCGCTGGTGCGGGCGCAAGAGTTATGACTTCTTCTTCAAGCCCCGGATTCAGCTTAAAACAAGAAGGGGTTTCTTATATAGCCGGTGCTGAACTTCCCTGTGTTCTTGTAAATGTTCAACGTGGAGGTCCTGGACTTGGAAGTATTCAACCGGGACAAGCCGATTATTTTCAAGCGACGAAAGGCGGCGGGCACGGAGATTACCATAATATCGTTCTGGCGCCGAATTCTGTCCAAGAAACAGTTGACACGACTATTTTAGCATTTGATTTGGCAGACCAATACCGGAATCCGGTTGTTATACTGACTGACGGTGCAATAGGGCAAATGATGGAACCGGTTGAAATGCGGGAACCGGTTGCAAGTAACGTAGAAAAACCTTGGGCTACGACGGGTTTAAAAGGACGAACAGAAACCAATGTTGTTAACTCGCTGTTTTTACAACCAGATGTATGTGAAAAACACAATCAACATCTCCAAGCAAAATATGCCTTAATCACTAAAAATGAAGTCCGTTATGAAGCAATTCACCTTGAAGATGCTGAACTTGTCTTGGTCGCGTACGGAATTACTTCCAGAATTGCACTTTCTGCGATGGAAAAAGCCCGCAAAGAAGGCCTAAAAGTCGGGTTGTTACGTCCTATTACACTTTGGCCATTCCCTTATCAGCCGCTCGAAGAAGCTGCAGCTAAAGCTAACGCCTTTTTGACAATCGAGATGAGTGCTGGTCAGATGGTTGAGGATGTTCGGTTAGCGGTCGGTAAAGACAAACCAGTCCATTTTTATGGGCGAACCGGCGGCATGATCCCTGGTACTGAAGAAATTTACAATCAAATTGTTACTATCGCTAAAGGGGGCAAATAAAATGGCTGAAAAAGTATTTGCCAGACCGGCTTCATTAAAAGATGTACCTACTCATTATTGCCCTGGCTGCCACCACGGCATCATACACCGGTTAGTTGCGGAAGTCATCGACGAGCTGGGTGTACAAGATAAAACAATTGGTGTCGCGCCTGTAGGATGTTCTGTATTATGCTATGATTATTTTAATGTTGACATGCAGGAAGCTGCCCATGGCAGAGCGCCGGCAGTAGCAACAGGAATTAAACGTGTTCATCCGGATACTGTGGTATTTACATATCAAGGCGATGGTGACTTGGCTTCTATTGGAGCAGCTGAAATCGTTCATGCTGCGGCGCGGGGAGAAAAAATCACTACTGTTTTTGTGAATAACGCGATTTATGGAATGACTGGCGGACAAATGGCGCCGACATCCTTAGTTGGACAAATTACTACTACATCACCATATGGACGTAAAGAAGAGTCCTGTGGCAAGCCGATACGAATGTCTGAAATGTTATCGACTCTTGACGGTGCAAAATTTATTGCCCGTGTAGCCGTTAATAATCCGGCTAATATGGCTAAAGCAAAAGCGGCTATTAAAAAGGCGTTCGAAATTAATATCAAGGGCGAAGGTTTTGCTATGGTTGAAGTATTATCCATTTGTCCGACGAACTGGGGAATGAGTCCGGTAGAATCGGTAACTTGGCTGGAAAAGAATATGCTTCCTTATTTTCCGCTTGGAACGTTTAAAACTGAGGAGGTGGCAAAATGACACATGAAATCGTGATGGCCGGTTTTGGCGGCCAGGGTGTTTTGTTGGTAGGTCAATTAGTCGCTTATGCCGGTATGCTCGAAGACAAACATGTCTCATGGATGCCATCTTACGGGCCGGAAATGCGGGGCGGGACAGCAAACTGTGCCGTAATTATATCAGATGAGCTGATTGGTGCACCAATGATTGCCGAACCAACTGCCGTTGTGGCAATGAATTTGCCTTCCATGGATAAATTCGAGCATACGATAAAACCCGGCGGAGTTTTAATCCTCAATAGCTCGTTGATTTCTACAGAGCCGAAGCGCAAGGACTTACAGGTTTACAAAGTGCCGGCAACTGAAATTGCGGCTGAAATTGGTAATCCTAAAGTAGCGAATATGGTTATTTTAGGAGCAGTAATTGAAGCAACGGGTGTAATTACACTTGAAGCAGCGATCAAAGCATTCCAGAAAAAATTTGCCAGCAAACCGAAAATGTTTGCAATTAATGAAAAAGCAATTTGTGCCGGTATGGATTGTGTAAAAAATTCACCCAAATAACTGATCAACAAAAAGGTAACAACTTAAGGACCTGCCATTTAGATGGCAGGTCCTTTTTTCTAAATTGGACTGTATAGAGTTTTGGTTTAACCAATAGGCAATTAAGCCGTTTGGTTTGTTCCTTGGTTATTCTATCGTGGGCAGGATATTTGCATATTATGGCGAATAATAAAAGTTGCATTTGATACATTTAGACAGTGTTTGCCTACCAAGCGAAAAATCATTGAAGAATAGTATTTTCGATGCCAATAACACCAATCTAACGAACATTATCTATAAATAAACAATCGGTATTTCGAATTATCCTACAGTTGCGCGCAGTGAGATTGAACCAGTTAAGATAACATAACAAAAGGTGGCTACAAGATGAAACGAATCTCTGATTTTCATACTCACTCATTTTTCAGTGATGGAGAATTACTGCCGAGTGAACTTATTCGACGGGCTGTTGATAGGGAATATGCGGCAATCGGTATAACCGATCACGCTGGTATGAGTAATATCGACTCAATTATTGACAATGTTTGCAAGGATTGTAAAATTGCCGAAAAATATTGGGATATAAAGGTAGTTCCCGGAATAGAAATAACCCATGTTCCGGCGGGGTATATCGCTGAATGCGCCACTTATGCCCGTCAGCGCGGCATCGGATTGATCGTAGTGCACGGCGAAACTATTGTAGAACCTGTTGAACCTGGGACAAATCACGCAGCGATTACTTCCGGCATGGTGGATATTCTGGCGCATCCGGGCTTTTTAAGCCAAGAAGATGCCCGCTTGGCAGCTGAAAATGGGGTATTCATTGAAGTAACAGCCAGAAGCGGACATAGTCTTACCAATGCAATCGTTGTTCAACGCGCTCTAGCGGCTGGAGCTCGCCTATTGGTTAACAGTGACGGGCACGCCCCCCGTGATTTAATGAGCAAAAATTTTGCCCGCCAAGTAGGGTTAGGTGCAGGTATTCCGCAAGATTATATCGACACCGTTTTGTTTGATAATGCAGAATTATTGTTGCAACGGATTGCAGTATTTAAGCAGACTTTTTCTAAGTGACGGTGATGACAATGACCCCGGATATAATGAGTGAAATGAGCGACTGGAAAGCGTATTCGCCTGCTGGAACGTCACAGGAAATCAATTTTATTTGTGAAGTGCTGCAGTTATCAGCAAATGCAAAAATTCTTGATTTGTATTGTGGTTACGGCAGACATGCCATTGAATTAGCGAAGTTAGGTTATCAAGTGACCGGTCTGGATGTAAATCAAGATTTTTTGGATATTGCCAGGCAAAAGGCTATTGAAGCCGGTGTAAAGGTTGACTTTCGCCACTCCGATATGCGGAATATGCAGTATGACCAGCAATTTGATGCGATCATTAATATGTTTGTTGCATTCGGCTATTTTACCGACACGGAAAATTGTGACGTGATTAAAAAAGTGGCTGATGCATTAAAGCCAGGGGGGTATTTTTTAATAGATTTATTGAATCGCGAATGGATGATTTGCAACAATTTGAATCGATATTGGCGGCATCCAAGCGGTGAATATGTATTAGCATACAAAATTGAGCTGCAGAAAGGCATGGCAATTATGCGCCGGGAATTAACAAATCAGATAACAGGCGCGAAAACCCGTGCTGAGTTTGTTTTGCGCGCTTATTCGATGTCGGAAATGACAGGTATTTTGGAGCGGAATGGGTTATCAATTGTTCATACATATGGTGGATTTGATGGCGGTGAATATACAAAAGATACCCCAAGAATGATTATTTTAGCAAAAAAGAATAGAAACAGTGTTTCTGATTAACTGTTCTATTTATAAACTGATGCATGGTACATTACATTAAATTTTTATTTTTAGAGGAAAAACATGGCAACAAAACCAAAATTTTATGCAGTAAAAGCTGGACGCGTCCCTGGGATTTATAAAACTTGGGCAGACTGTCAGAAACAAACGATTGGTTATTCAGGAGCGTTGTTTAAAAGCTTTTCAACAGAGCAGGAAGCAACAGACTATTTGACAGGTATTAATAGCAATAATGCCAAGATCAATAATGATCTACAAGAGAATAAACACGTTAGTGAAATGCAATATGACGTGTATGTTGACGGCAGTTTTAACGGCGCTAATTATGGTTGGGCCTTTGTAGTTTTTTCAGGAGAAAACGAAATATATCATGAGTGCGGGGTTGGAACAAATCCAGAAGCTGTAATAATCCGCAACGTAGCCGGTGAATTAGCGGCGACAATGCGAGCCATTCAATGGGCCGACAAACAAAAGGTGAAAATTGTGATCCATCACGACTATACCGGCATAGCGGCCTGGGCTACAGGTGATTGGAAAGCAAAAAATAGTTTTACTCAGGCATATGCTCGATTTGTCCAACCGTATTTGTCGCAA
>JAGFXW010000022.1 GCA_017861495.1 Bacillota bacterium | reverse complement strand
CGGCGTATTTGACGTACTGGTGGGGATTAACCTCTTGCGCGAAGGTTTGGATTTGCCGGAGGTTTCGTTGGTGGCGATCTTGGATGCCGATAAAGAGGGCTTCCTGCGGTCGGAAACATCGTTGATCCAGACGATCGGCCGTGCGGCCCGGAATGTGAATGGCAAGGTCATCATGTATGCCGACCGGATCACGGATTCGATGCGGCGGGCGCTGGCGGAAACAGACCGGCGGCGGGCTATCCAGCAGGAATACAATGAACGGCATGGCATCACGCCGGCCACGATCCAGAAAAAAGTGAAGGAATTGATTGAAACAACCCGGGTAGCGGAAGCGCCGGAAACCTATGCGCCGCGTAAACTGACGGAATTGAGCCGGCAGGAGACTGTCGATCTGATTGCCAAATTGGAGAAAGAGATGCGCCAGGCGTCGAAACAATTGGAGTTTGAACAGGCGGCTGAACTTAGGGACATGATTGTGGAGCTGCGCCAGCGCCTGGCGGCGGGAAAAGGAGCGGCCGGCGGAACGGTGCCGGAGGCGAAACCCCGTCCGGCAGCGCGGCCGCGGCGGACCAAGAAGCAAACCTGATTGCCGGCCAAGACCAATGCTTTTTCCAGGAGTCTGAAGGAGAGAAGGATATGGAGAAAAATCTCATCATCAAAGGGGCCAGACAACATAATTTAAAAAATATCACGGTAGAGATCCCGCGCGACCGGTTGGTGGTGGTTACCGGACTGAGCGGGTCCGGGAAATCGTCGCTGGCGTTCGATACGATTTATGCCGAAGGGCAGCGGCGGTATGTGGAATCACTGTCGGCGTATGCCCGGCAATTTTTGGGACAGATGGACAAGCCGGATGTCGATTCCATTGAAGGACTGTCGCCGGCTATTTCCATTGATCAAAAAAGTACCAGCCGCAACCCGCGTTCGACCGTTGGTACGGTTACCGAAATTTACGATTATCTGCGGCTCTTGTTCGCCCGGGCCGGACGGCCGCATTGTCCGCAGTGCGGCAAGCCGATCAGCCAGCAGACCGTGGAACAAATGGTGGACCAGCTGATGGCCATGCCGGAACGGACAAAATTGGTCTTGATGGCGCCGGTTGTCCGCGGTAAAAAAGGCGAACATCTGAAGGTGCTGGAAGATATCCGGCGCAACGGGTACGTCCGGGTTCGGGTTGACGGAGAAATCCGCGATGCGGCGGACGATATTGAATTGGCCAAAACGAAAAAACATACGATCGAAGTCGTGATTGACCGGATCGTCGTCCGGCCGGGAATTGAAACACGGATGGCGGATTCACTGGAAACGGCCTTAAAACTGGGTGGCGGCATGGTTTCGGTTGCTATCGACGGGGACCGGGAGGTCATATTCAGCGAAAATTTTGCCTGCGTAGACTGTGGAATCAGCCTGCCGGAAATCGCGCCGCGGATGTTTTCGTTCAATAACCCGTACGGCGCCTGCCCGAACTGTACCGGCCTTGGGAATAATATGGAATTTGATCCGGCGCTGGTGGTTCCCGATGGCAGCAAGACGTTTCTCGACGGGGCGATTGCGGCGTTAAGCAAAAATACCAGTTCGTATTTCATGTGCCAATTGGAAGCGGTCCTGGAACATTTCGGGTATTCGCTGGAGAATACCTGGGACAGCCTGTCTGAAATCATGCAGCATACGATTTTATACGGTGCGGGTGTGGAGCGGTTTGTGTTCGAATATGAAAATATGTATGGCGAGCGCAAAAAACACCATTCGCCGTTTGAAGGCGTAATTCCCTTGCTGAACCGCCGGTACCGCGAAACTTCCTCCGACTGGTCGCGGGAAGAAATCGAAGAGTATATGACGTCAAAGCCCTGCCCGAGCTGTCAGGGAGCGCGACTGAAGCCGGAAACGCTGGCGGTAAAGGTGGGTGGGAAAAATATTTATGAAGTCACCTGCTTGACTGTGGCCGATTGCCTGCAATTTTTTCAGCAGTTGGAGCTGACGGAACGGGAACAGATCATTGCCCGGCAGATTTTGAAGGAGATCAACGCGCGGCTGGGCTTTTTACTGAATGTCGGCCTCGACTATTTGACGTTGGACCGTGCTGCCGGAACCTTATCCGGCGGGGAAGCGCAGAGGATCCGTCTGGCGACGCAAATCGGCTCCGGCCTGATGGGTGTGTTGTATATATTGGATGAGCCCAGCATTGGGCTGCATCAACGGGATAATAACCGCTTGCTGGCAACGCTGCAGCAATTGCGCGACGTCGGCAATACGCTGCTGGTGGTCGAGCATGACGAGGATACCATGTATGCCGCCGACCAGATCATTGACATGGGTCCTGGCGCCGGAGCGGCCGGCGGAGAAATCGTGGCCCAGGGAACGGTGGAAGAGATCAAGGCCTGCGAGCACTCGATTACCGGCCAGTATCTGAGCGGCCGGTTGGCGATCCCGGTTCCCGCCCAGCGGCGCGAGCTGGGAGAAAAGTTTCTGGAAGTGACCGGGGCCCGGGAAAATAACCTGAAAAACATTACTGCCCGATTCCCGTTAAGCGTGTTTACGGCCGTGACCGGCGTATCCGGTTCCGGCAAAAGCACACTGGTCAATGAAATTTTATATAAAGGCCTGGCGGCCCGTCTGTACAGCAATCGAAACCGCCCCGGCGCCCATGATGCGATCGGCGGAATGGAGAATATCGATAAGATCATTGATATTGACCAGTCGCCAATCGGCCGGACGCCGCGTTCCAATCCGGCGACCTATACCGGCGTTTTCGACGCGATCCGGGAAATTTTCAGCATGACGCCGGAAGCCAAGGCCAGAGGTTACAAACCGGGCCGGTTTAGTTTCAACGTAAAAGGCGGGCGGTGTGAAGCCTGCCACGGGGATGGAATTATCAAGATCGAAATGCATTTTCTGCCGGACGTGTATGTGCCGTGTGAAGTCTGCAAAGGCGCCCGCTACAACCGGGAAACTCTGGAGGTCCACTATAAGGGGAAAAGCATTGCCCAGGTATTGAATATGGTGGTATCGGAAGCGGTGGAGTTTTTCCGCAACATTCCGAAAATCGCCCGCAAGATGCAATTGCTGGAAGATGTCGGTCTGGGTTATATCCAATTGGGCCAGCCGGCGACGACGTTATCGGGCGGCGAGGCGCAGCGGATCAAGCTGGCGGCCGAATTATCGCGCCGCAGTACCGGCAAGACGTTGTACATCCTGGATGAACCGACGACCGGCCTGCATACGGCAGACATCCACAAGCTGTTGGAAGTTCTGCAGCGGCTTGTGGATGGCGGCGATACGGTTGTGGTCATTGAACATAATCTGGATGTGATTAAAACGGCGGATTACATCATCGATTTAGGCCCGGAAGGCGGCGCGCGCGGCGGAGAGGTTGTGGCCGTCGGAACGCCGGAAGAAGTGGCTGCGACGCCGGGTTCCTATACCGGGCAGTTCCTGAAGCCGATACTGGCGAAAAATAAAAAATAGACTGTAACGGGACAGGGGGACAGGTTCCTTGTCCCTGCAGTTGAAATTCATCCTGCCGGCGTATAATCATCCAACGCTTCGACTCATCTCGTTAACAGCCTGTAAAACTTCGTTAACAGGCTGTACGACTCGAACTAAATTCGCTCTAAGGGTTCGGATTGAAGCCTTCCGAACCCAAGGCTCATTCATGCCGCTTGACCTCCGCTTATGGATGATTATACGCTTGGGATAGATGCACTTCTGAACAATTAATCAGGCTGCTCAAAAAGGCAAGTTTCTGAGAATGGCGAAAATTGGAGTCTCTTGAAAAAAATAAATTCCAGACTAATAACAGCCTGGAATTCGACGGAAACAGCCGGATGCTATCCAAAAGCTGAGGTTAAGTGCTAACGTCGAAGCGTTGGATAGTATCCGGCTATATAAAAAATCTAATCAATTCTGTGATCCTTTTCAGCGGTTTCTTATTGGAACATTCGCTTGTAGACGAACTGCGTGTCTATATCCCCGCTGCAGAAGTACGGATCACTCAATATCTCTTGATGGAAACTGATGGTTGTTTTAACTCCGGTAACCAGGAATTCCGCCAGAGCCCGTTTCATGATCCGGATGGCGTCGCCGCGGGTGCGGCCATGGACGATTACTTTGGCAATCAAAGAGTCGTAATACGGTTGGACAACCGAGCCGGCGCACACGCCGCTGTCAACCCGGACATTCGGGCCGCCCGGTTGGTGATAGAATTCGATTTGGCCGGGGGACGGCAGGAAATTGAAACTGGGATCTTCGGCATTGATGCGGCACTCGATGGCATGGCCCTGAAAAACGATGCTTTCCTGTTTCATGTTCAACGGTTCGCCGGCCGCGATCCGGATTTGTTTGCGGACCAGGTCAATGCCGGTTATCATTTCCGTAATGGCATGTTCCACCTGGATGCGGGGGTTGATTTCCATAAAATAAAATTCCCCATTGTTTTTGTCCATTAAAAATTCAACGGTGCCAATATTGGTGTAATGGACGCTTTTAGCGGCTCGGATCGCCAAGTCGCCTACTTTTTGCCGCATTTCCGAGGTCAAAGCCGATGACGGCGCTTCTTCCAGGATTTTTTGGTTGCGGCGCTGCAGAGAGCACTCCCGTTCGCCAAGATGGAGAATATGGCCGTAGTTGTCCGCCATGATCTGTACTTCAATGTGACGGGCCTCGGCAATGTATTTTTCCAAATAAAAGGCGGTTGTTGTGATATCTGCTTTGCCGACAGCGGCGATCAGCTCGTCTTGGCTGTTGGCGATCACCATTCCTTTACCCCCGCCGCCGGCTATGGGTTTCAGGATGACCGGATAGCCGATTGTATCGGCAACCTGGCAGGCATCTTCCACATTCGTAATTTGATCGCTGCCGGAAGCCATCGGCAAGCCGGCTTTCAGCATTGCTTCGCGGGCCGCGTCTTTGTTTCCGACTTTACGGATGGTTTCGGCCCGGGGTCCGATGAAAATAAAGCCGGCTTTCGTGGTCATCTCGGCGAAATCCGCATTTTCCGAAAGAAAGCCGTAGCCGGGATGGATGGCATCCACTTGCATGGCGTGGGCTGCGGCGATAATATTATGGCCGTTTAAATAGCTGAGACTGGCATCTTCGGGACCGATATTGCAGGCATAATCCGCCAGTTTGACGTGCAGGGAATCAACGTCAGCATCGGAATAGACGGCTACAGTTTCTATGTCCAGCTCTTGGCAGGCCCGGATGATGCGCACCGCAATTTCACCACGGTTCGCGATCAATAATCGTTTAAACATATAGTAAACCTCCAATTTACATCTTATAAATTAGAAAACCCGGCTTGCGTCGAGTTTTATTTCGATAATAGCCTGTAAAATCCGACCTTTCGGGTTGAGGTTAACAGGCTATAAAATTCGCACTAAGTTCGCTCTAAGGTTTCGGAAGGTGGTTAACCACTTCCAAAACCAAGGCTCATTTATGTCAGCGATGGCGAAAGCCATTGGCTGCACTTATACCGCGGAAAGCCCAACTACTTTCTGCAAAGAAAAATAAAGCCATATAATAATAGCAGATATTATTATCTGGTTATAAATTATTATTGCACATTTCTTTGTTTTTGACAATAGGAGCTAATTGCCAAGGCTTGTCAGTATGATTGGGAAAGAGGTATCTATGAAGGAAGAACTTGCGGAAAAACTGGCCCTGCTGCCGGGAAAGCCCGGAGTTTATCTTATGAAAGACCAGGCGGGGCGCATCATTTATGTCGGCAAGGCGGTAAATTTAAAGAACCGGGTCCGGTCGTATTTTCAGGCTGTGCGGGGCCATTCTCCCAAAGTGAAAGCGTTGGTGGCCCGGATTGACGACTTGGAAACGATCATTACGGCCTCGGAGATGGAAGCGCTGATCCTGGAGTGCAACCTGATCAAAAAGCATCGCCCCAAATATAATATCAGCTTGCGGGATGACAAGACCTATCCGTATGTAAAAGTCACGCTGGGCGAGGATTATCCGCGAGTATTTGTGACCCGCCGGGTTGTCAAGGACGGAGCGCGCTATTTTGGCCCGTATACGGATGCCGGGGCGGTGCATGAAACCCTGCGGATGCTGAAGAAATTGTTTCCGCTGCGGACCTGCCGCCAACTAAACGCGGACCGGCCCTGTTTGCAGCACCATATCAAACGTTGCCTGGCGCCCTGCACCGGAAAAGTCAGCAAACAGGAGTATGGCGCAATGATCGAGGCTGTTTGTCTGCTGCTGGAAGGCCGCAGCGAAGCGGTGGTCCGTGACTTGCGCAAGCGAATGGAACAGGCGGCGGAAGAACTGAATTTTGAACAGGCGGCGTCGCTCAGGGACCAATTGGCCGCCGTGGAAAAGGTGACGGAAAAACAGAATATCGTGACTGGCAGCGGTGACCAGGATATCTTGGGGTTGGCCCGTTCGGCGCAAGGGATTTGCGTACAGGTGTTTTTTATCCGCAGCGGCAAGATGGTAGGGCGGGAACATTTCCTGATGAACGGCGGCGAAGAAGAGGAAGATGCGGAAATTTTAACTGCGTTTGTCAAACAATACTATAGCCGGGCGGCGTTTATTCCCCGGGAAATACTGCTGCCTCTAGCGTTGCCGGAACAGGAGTTGCTGGCGGAATGGCTGGGCAGTTTAAAAACCGGACGGGTTTCGGTCAGTGTGCCGCAGCGGGGGACCAAGAAAGATTTGGTGGAAATGGCCAACGGAAACGCCCTGACGGCGCTGGCGGCGGAAACGGCGAAATTGGAGGCGGACTGGCAACACACGGAAGGCGCCTTGCAGGAATTGGGTGATTATCTCGGTCTTGCGGCGGCGCCGCGGCGGATGGAGTGTTTCGATATCTCCCATATTCAGGGTGCGGAGACGGTTGCCTCCATGGTCGTGTTTACCGATGGGCGGCCGCATAAAGAGGAGTATAGACGGTATAAGCTGCAGACGGTGGAAGGATCGCCGGATGATTTCCGTTCGATGCAGGAGGTATTGGCCAGGCGGTACGGAGCGGCAGCGGAACCGCTGCCGGACCTCATTATCATCGACGGCGGTAAAGGGCAGTTAAGCGCCGCCCTGGCTGTAATCCGTGGTGTCGGGCTGACGGAAATACCGGTTATTTCTCTGGCGAAGCAGTTTGAATTGATCTTCCGGGAAGGCGACAGTGAGCCGCTGGCGTTGCCCCGCTATTCGCAGGCATTGTATCTGATGCAGCGCATCCGGGACGAGGCGCATCGGTTTGCGGTAACGTACCACCGCAAACTGCGGTCGCGGCGTAATCTGGTTTCGGTCTTGGACAATGTCCCGGGTATCGGGGCCAAACGCCGCGCGGCATTGTGGCAGCATTTCGGCAGCCTGGCAAAAATCAAAGCCGCCGAACCGGCTGATTTGTCGGCGGCTCCGGGCATGAACAAACCGGCTGCGGAAGCGGTTTACCGGTTTTTCCACCCGCCCAAAGAATAATCAACGAATTATGTGGTTTTTTTCTCAATATTTTACGACATAGCAGGATTTTGGATGGTCTTTACTGAAATATACGAAATAGAGTGAAAATGGTTAAAAGGAGCGTTGACAAAACATGGCGGTTTATAAGTGTATGGTATGCGGTTATGAATACGTTGAGAGTGAAGGCGATCCTGATCATGGCATTGCACCCGGAACAAAATTTGAAGATATTCCGGAAGATTGGGTTTGCCCGGTTTGCGGGGTGGGCAAAGACCAGTTTGAAAAAGAATAGCAGCAGGACATTGTAATAGGACCGAAACCCTCCCCTTGCGGAGGGTTTTGACAGTTAAATATACAATAATATAAGAGGTTCGATTGGAGGAATATGGATGGATTGGAAAGAAATGAGGAAAAATGCGAGGGGCAAGTTTCGCGGGGCTTGCCGGGTCTGCCCGGTTTGCGACGGAGTCGCTTGCGCAGGTGAGGTTCCTGGAATGGGCGGAGCAGGCTCCGGAACAAGCTTTAAAAATAACGTTGCTGCTCTGGCAGGATACCGGTTATGCTTGCGTACGGTACATTCGGTACATGAACCGAAATTGGCTTGCAACCTATTAGGAATGCAGTTGGCGTTCCCAATTCTGGCAGCGCCGGTTGGCGGCGGGGCGATGAATATGAACGGCGCGTTGACGGAAGCGGAATATGTGTCGGCGGTTGTTGCCGGCTGCCGCAAAACGGGGACGATTGCGATGACCGGCGACGGGCCGGACCCGGATTTGTTTTTGGCAGGCATCAGAAGCCTGAAAATGGAAAGCGGCAGAGGGATCCCAATTATTAAGCCGCGCGAAACAGACCGGGTGATTGAATTGGCAAAAATGGCGGAAGCGGCCGGCGCGCCTGCTTTTGGCATGGATATCGACACAGCCGCGTTTATCAATATGACACGGGCCGGCCAGAAGGTGGGTCCTAAAACCCGGGATGAATTGGCGTATATCAAAAAACACACTTCCATTCCGTTTATTGTGAAGGGGATTATGATGGCCGATGATGCTGCGGCTTGTCTGGATGCCGGCGTTGATGCCATTGTGGTGTCCAACCATGGCGGACGGGTTTTGGATCACACGCCGGGTACGGCGGAAGCATTGCCGTATATTGCCGATGCGGTCCAGGGGAAAATGACAATTTTGATCGATGGCGGCATTCGTAACGGCGGTGACGTGTTGAAGATGCTGGCGCTGGGCGCGGATGCGGTATTGATTGGCCGGCCGGTAATTACCGGCGCAGTCGGCGGGGGCGTTGAAGGGGTGGAACTGGTGTTGAACCGGATGGCTGGGGAACTCCGGGATGCAATGGTATTGACCGGCACGGAGGATGTAGCCAAAGTCAGCGAGGATATCCTCTGGTATTGAGCGAAGAATAAATTCTGTTGCAGAACGACATTCGGCGGTCTATAATATAAAATTAGCAGGGTTCTTTCGGGAACCGGAATTTGGGAGGCTGCTGGAATGTGCGGGTTTATGCTGCGGATTGTAATGAACGCGTTTGTGTTGTTTGTTTTGGTTTCGGAAATGCCGGGAGTTTTTATCGATACGCTGGGTGGCACTTTGTTGGGAGTGCTTATTGTCGGGTTGGCGAACGCGTTGATCCGTCCAATATTGTTCCGCAGGGCGAAGCCGGTATGTAAGTGGCGATTGGGAGGGCTTACCTTCCTTACGAATATTGTGGCGCCGGGAGCGGTGATAGCCGTTTTGCCCGGGTACCAGGTTCTGAATTTTGCGGCGCCGCTGGCAGGGATACTCTGTATGACGGCTTGCAGTTTTACTTTGTCCAAGGTGGTTGAAGACCGTTGAATAGCAATCTGTCCGCCGGCAAATGGCGCGACGGGCAATTGATAATTATTCAAGAAACGAAAAGCTGCTCATTCACGGCAGCTTTTCTTGCTAACCAGAGCAAATTTGTTTTCATTGCGGTGTTCGGTCAGGTAAAAACATAAGCTGAGGTCAAGCGCTAGAGTCGAAGCGTTGTTTTTACCTGACCGAACACCGTAGATTTAATAACTGACGCACTCATAGTGAATGACCGATAGGAGGCAAGTATGGCTGTAAAATTAATTGCATTGGATATGGATGATACGTTGTTGAATGATGACAGGCAGATTTCGTTCCGGAATTGTGAGGCAATCCGCAAGGCGGCGGAACAAGGGGTTTTGGTCACAATTGCCACCGGACGGATGTACTGTTCGGCCCGCCCGTATGCGGAGATGCTGGGCATCGATGCCCCCCTGGTTGTCTACAACGGCGGCTTGGTGAAATCGTGGAAATCCGGGGAAACGCTATTCCATCAACCGGTGCCGGTTGATTTGGCCCAGGAAGTGCTGGGGTTTTTCCGGGAACAAAATTGGTATGTGCAGGCGTATGTTGACGATGTCCTGTATGTAGAATCGTTATCCGAAAAAGCGCAGGCTTATGCCGATTATGCCGGTGTTACTGCCGTACCGGTTGGAGAACGCCTGTTTACCTGCGACCAGGCGCCGACAAAAATTCTTGGCATGGCCGACAGTGATTTTGTGCAGGAGATGGGGGCGGCCGTCGCGAAGAAGTTTGGCAACCGCTTATGTACGGCCAGCTCGAAAACGGTTTTTTTGGAGATGGTGCACCCTGCGGTGAATAAGGCGAGGGCCTTATCGTTTGTGGCGGAACAGTACGGCATCGCGCGGGAGGAAGTTATGGCGATCGGCGATTCCGGCAATGATGTCGAGATGCTGCGCTACGCCGGGCTTGGCGTGGCGATGGGGAACGCACGGCCGGCTGCTAAAGCCGCGGCGCAGGTTGTAACGGCAGACAATAATGGCGATGGAGTGGCTCTGGCGATTGAAAAATATGTGCTGGGCGAAGGGTAAGCCAGCGAATAGAGTGTTGCCCCAAAACAGCCTTACCAAAATTAAGGAGGCGGTAACATGCGTTTTATAGTAGCGCCTGACTCGTATAAGGGCAGTATTTCAGCCATAGGCGTGGCAGAAGCGATGGAGCAAGGCATTAAAGCGGTGTTTCCGGCCGCGGAAGTGCTCAAGGCCCCCATCGCGGACGGAGGCGAGGGCACGGTTGTGGCCCTGGTGGAGATAACCGGCGGCGAGATTATCACCCAGGAAGTCATCGGTCCATTGGGAGATCCCTTGCAAGCGCATTGGGGAATTTTAGGCGATAAGGAAACGGCTGTGATCGAGATGGCCGCCGCTTCCGGACTGCCGCTGGTTCCGAAAGACCGTCTTGATCCGCGCATAACAACGACATACGGGACTGGACAGTTGATGCATGCGGCGTTAGACCGCGGCGTGAAAAAAATCATTATCGGCATTGGCGGCAGCGCAACCAATGACGGCGGCATGGGTATGGCCAAAGCGCTGGGAGCGCGGTTTTTCGACCACAACGGCAACGAATTGCCGGAAGGCGGCGCGGCCCTGAAAAATTTGGCCCGGGTCGATATTTTGGGACTGGATCCCCGATTGGCCGGGACTGAAATTTTGGTCGCGTGTGATGTGGATAATCCGCTGTGCGGCCCGCGGGGCGCTTCGGCAGTGTATGGTCCGCAAAAAGGCGCCACTCCGGAAATGATTGTCGAATTGGATGCCGCATTGGCTGTTTTTGCCGAGCGGGCAACCGAAGCAACTGGCAAAGAGGTGGCTGAATTGCCGGGGGCAGGAGCTGCCGGTGGTTTGGGCGCCGGATTGATGTTTTTCTCGAACGCGCAACTGCGGCCGGGAGTCGAGATTGTGTTGGAAGCGGCCGGGTTTTCCGATATGGCGGCCAAGGCGGATCTTGTCTTTACCGGGGAAGGCCGGACTGATTTCCAAACTGCGTTTGGCAAGGCGCCGGTTGGAGTGGCGAAGGTGGCAAAACAATTTGGCGTTCCAGTGGTGTGCTTATCCGGTGGTTTGGGACCGGGGGCTGAACATGTTTTGACGGAGGGTATCGATGCGATTTTCAGCGTGGTGCCCCAGCCGATGCCATTGGACGAGTGTATGAAAGAGGGGCCGGCCTTGGTAACAAAGACTGCAGAGCAAATTTGCCGGCTGTTGAAAATTGGGATGGGATTGAAGCGGTAGGCTTCCGATGGGAATATTTGGCGTTAAATAAGGTGATAAAATGGAAAATTTTCGTTTGGTAATTATAACAGGCTTGTCCGGCGCAGGAAAAACCCAGGTTGCGCGGGCGATGGAGGATTTGGGTTATTTTTGCGTGGATAATATACCGCCAATGCTGATCCCGAAATTTGCCGAAATTTGTGCGCAGTCGGGGGGACGCGTCAGTAAAATCGCCTTGGTGGTGGATATTCGCGGCGGTGAATTTTTTAATACCTTAATTCAGGTCCTGGAGCAAATGGAGAAACAGGGACATTTGTATGAAGTACTGTTTCTTGAAGCTTCGGATGAAACTTTGATTCGTCGCTATAAGGAAAGCCGTCGCAGGCATCCGCTCGCGCTGCATGGACGGGTCAGCGAAGGAATTACCCGGGAACGGGAACGGTTGGAAATGATCCGTGGGCGGGCGACGCATATCATTGACACATCGGCGCTGTCTACGGCAGAATTGAAAAGTAAAATCGCCGATTTGTTCGCCGGCGAACACGAGTATGAGCGGATGAGCATCACGGTATTATCGTTTGGCTTTAAATTCGGGATGCCGATCGATGCCGATATGGTGTTTGATGTGCGGTTTCTGCCGAATCCGTTTTATGTCGATTCGCTTCGCTGCAAGAGCGGCCGCACGCCGGAAGTAGCGGAGTACATCTGGAAATGGCCGATTACGAAGCAATTTATGGAGAAGTTGGATGGCCTGATCGATTTTCTCGTGCCAAATTACATCAAGGAAGGGAAGAGCCAGCTTGTTATTGCGATAGGCTGTACCGGCGGACTGCATCGTTCTGTTTTTATTGCTGATAAAATTTTTGAAAATCTACGAAACAAGGGCTATAAAGTAAATGTAGAACATCGGGATATTCCGAAGAATATCCATGCGATTCAAGAAACAAGCAAAGAATGAACGGTGTTGGCAAGAGGCTGGGGTGTGTGACACATGCATTTTATTAAATGGCTATATCCGGGTATGCGATTTAAACGCTGGCTGTCGTTATTTGCCGTCGGGGTTATTTTAGGCAGTCTGGGCATTGCAATCGTTTTCAACTATAAATATCTGGGGTTTATTGAAGAAAGCATTTTCCGGTTTACTTATCAGGTTACGGGTACGTATAGTTATACGGCGACGGTTATTTTTGGCGCTGTGATCCTGGTGGCCGGGATCATCATCATGATGTTGGCGACGAAAAAGATTATCCGCTCGGTCATTAGTGTATTGGTGCCGGAAGGATCGGATAATTTGGTTGACCTTATTTTTCAAAAACGAAAATTAAACCGCGGACCGTCCATCGTGGTAATTGGTGGCGGAACGGGGTTATCTGTGCTGCTCCGGGGCTTGAAAAGCGTAACCAGCAACATCACGGCGATTGTGACCGTGGCGGATGATGGCGGTTCTTCCGGCCGCCTGCGCGAGGATTTTAATATTATTCCGCCGGGTGATCTGCGGAATTGCCTGGTTGCTTTGGCCGATACGGAACCGCTGATGGAGAAGTTGTTTCAACACCGGTTCGGCGGTGCCGGCGGGTTGGCCGGCCATAACTTCGGCAATTTGTTCATCGCCGCAATGACGGAGATCTTGGGCGATGTGGAATTGGCCCTGAAGGAATCGAGCAAGGTTTTGGCGGTTCGGGGCCGTGTATTGCCTGCTTCCACGCAGCATATCCGCTTGTCGGCGGAAATGATGGACGGTACGGTTGTAGAGGGAGAATCCCGAATTCCTACAACGGGAAAACCAATTCGCCGGGTGTTTATCAGTCCGGCTGATGCGGAGCCGGTGAAGACCGCCCTTGAGGCGATCCAGGACGCGGAATTGGTGGTTATTGGACCGGGCAGCCTGTATACGAGCGTGTTGCCGAACCTCTTGGTGAAAGGGATTGCGGATGCCCTGCGGGCGAGTGGGGCGCTTAAAGTATATGTTTGCAATGTCATGACCCAGCCGGGAGAAACAGATGGTTATTCGGCATCCCAGCATGTTGCGGCTGTCTTGAACCATGTGGGCGAGGGAGTCATTGATTATGCTTTGGTGAATGACCAGAAAATTGATCCCCAGCTTCAGGCCCAGTATGCGGAAAAAGGGGCGTATCCGGTTGCGGCGGATGTAGAGGCAATCGAGACGCTGGGCGTGAGGGCGGTTAAACGACGGATTATCAGTGAAGAGAACTTGATCCGCCATGATCCGCTGCGGTTGTCGCGGGCGATTTTGACGATGGCTTATGATCACAAACCGCATGCCGAACGCGTCCGGTTTTTGGACTATTATTTGCTGGCGGAGCAAAAAAAGACCGGCGGGAAGGCTGGGGAATAGGCGTTGCCCCTCAAGGAGTGAACGGAATGTCATTTGCAACGGATGTAAAAAATGAATTGGCGCGCATACCGGTTGAGGACGAATGTTGTCAGATGGCGGAATTGACGGCGTTGATGCGGATGGGCGGAACGATACTGATTAGCGGCCGTGGCTATCCCGGCATTAATTTCAAGACGGAAAACCCGGCCGTAGCGCGGAAAGTCCTGACTTTGATCAAACGGAGCTTCAATTTGCGGACGGAAGTTTTGGTCAGCCGCGGCCGGCGGCTGAAGAAACGGATTGCGTACGTGATCAAAGTAGTTCCGGCCCCGTTGGTCAGCGAACTTTTATCACAGCTGGGCCTGCTCCAGGGAGAACATTTGAATGTAGCTTCCGACCGCAGTATGCTGCGCCGGCCTTGCTGCCGGCGTTCTTATTTGCGCGGCGCTTTTCTCGGCGGCGGTTCGGTCAACAAGCCGGAGGGCAATTATCATCTGGAACTGGTAACCGAAAGCGGCAATTTTGCGGAAACCTTGGTTTGGGCCATGAAAGCGTTCGGCTTGGCGGCCCGGATGACGGACCGGAAAAACGAAACGATTGTTTATTTGAAAGATGGCGATGCCATCACCACTTTTTTGCAGGTGATTGGCGCCCATGATGCCTTGCTGCAGTTCGAAAACATCCGGGTGGTCAAGGATATGCGCAACCAGGTGAACCGTTTGGTAAATTGTGAAACAGCAAATTTGCAGAAAACAGTCAATGCCTCTGTGCGGCAGATCGAGAAGATACGGCGGATTGTCCAGGAAAAAGGCCTGGATACGTTGCCGCATACTCTGCGCGAAGCGGCGGAAATCCGTTTGTCCTATCCGGAAGCCACCTTGCAGGAGTTGGTTGACTTATTAGGCGGAAGAATAGGAAAATCAGGCATGAACCACCGTTTGCGCAAGTTGGAACGGATTGCTGACGAAATGGAGGCTGAAGGAAGCAATGAACCGGTGTCGTAAAATTGGCCTGGCTGTTGGTCTGGCCGGTTTATTATTTTTGGCCTGCTTTTGGCGGACGCCGCTGGGTGTGCCGATCCTGGCTTACCATATGGTGGGTTCGGAGGAAGACCGTTACAGTGTTTCGGCCGAAGAGTTTGACCGGCAAATGGATTATTTCGCGAAAAAAGGGTATACGGCAGTTTCGCTGCAGGAATTAGCGGATGGGTTTGCCGGGAAAATCGTTTTGCCGCCCAAGCCGGTGGTGATTACTTTTGATGACGGCTACAATGATAATTATCTGATTGCGCTGCCGATTATGGAAAAGCATGGCATGAAAGGAACTGTGTTTGTTGTGGCCGGCCAGGTCGGACAGGGGCAATATTTGTCCTGGGACCAAATCCGCGCCTTGCAGGAACGAGGTACGGAAATCGGGTCCCATACAATGAGCCATGTGGCGTTAAGCGACAGTGACAAAGCCGGACAATACCGGGAGGTCGCCGAGTCAAAGCAGTTGCTGGAACGGGAATTGGGTTTGCCGGTTGCTTTTTTGGCGTATCCGTATGGTAAATTTACGGCGGAAACGGTTTCAGCGTTACAGGCGGCCGGTTATCGCGGCGCTTGTGCCGGGACGCCGGGATTGAACGCGCCGGGCAGTGATCTGTACCGTTTGCACCGGGTCAATGTTCCCAAGCCCCGTTTTGGACTTTGGGAATTACGCGTCCGCTTATTGCGGGCGGAAATTTATTATATGTTCGAGACTATCAAAAACCGGTTGTGATCTGTATCGGGTATAAACAGGTATATTCTTTTATGTTCGGCAGCAACAAATAATAAAGGCTGTTCAAAAAGACTAAAGTGTTGGGAACAGCGAGGTTTGCAGCGAGAAAGGGGCAGGGGGACAGAACCCGTGTTCCCCTGTCCTTTCTCGCGCAGACCGGTTTTTTTAATCTGGGAGGGTAAACAATGAAATGGTTTTGCAAGATGGTTTTGGTTTGGACACTGCTTGTAGGTACAGTACAGAGTGGCGCCGTGTATGCGGCTGGAAATGCGGCCGGCGGCTTGCCGGCTGATTTGGTGAAAGTGCCGGAATGGCCGGTCAACATGACATTGCAAGACGGCCACCTATTGTTATCCGACAGTCCGGAAACGGTACCGGCGGATGGAATTACGTATCAGGATACGGTGAATGGCAGCGTCCGGTTGTTTTTTCACCATGTAAATGGAACGACGGAACGCAAAAAAATTGTGGTGGTATTGGCGAACAATACCAATACGGCCGCCCGCGTTACGGTAAGCCGGCATGGAATAGCCGGTCCCAGCGCTGACTACCTGGCTGTCGGCAAGGAGGCCCAGCGGGAATACCTGGCCGGCAACAACTTGTATTTGCTGGATGTTCCTGCCCATGGTACAGCGCTGTTGGCGCCGGTATTGAACGTCGTATCCGTGGGCCCGAACATGCTGCTCAATGGGATTTATGATTTTCAAACCGACCGGCCGCTGACAGTAAAGGTCATGATGATGCCCCTGGCTGCCGATGTGGAAGAAACCGCAGCAAAATTGAAAATCTTGCCGGCGGACCAATACAAGCTGCGGGGAACGTTTGCCGGTCCAGACCGGCTGCTCATTCCGGAGAAAGTGTACGATGCCGTCGAGGATGGCCCGGTAGCCCTTACCTTGGCGGATAATAAGATCGATGTGTATCAAAAAGGAACCGATGCCACCGACGGCAGTACGACGGTCAACTATGGAAATTACGGCGTGGTGTACCATCTGTACATTCCGTCCATGCACAGCGGAAAACTGCAGGTATACCTGAACCCTTTAGGCGGCGAATTTGCCGGTGCGATGGGTGTAAAATACCGTTATGTCAGCAAGGCGCCCTGTCCGGTTCCGGATAACCGCTTGTTTTTCGGCCGCGGCCCCCAGCCGCAATTGTCGCCGATCGGTACCTTTGACGGCGGGCAATCGCTGTGGTTGACGTTCAGTCCGCCCGGCGCTTCGAATTTGCCGGTGCGCCTGTTGATATTGCCAAAATAATGCTACCGTTGTTCCCGTTACACATTTTCCTTGGTTTCGTTGTGCAAAACCAAGGAAAATGTACAGTACATATGCTATAAGTTCACGTTTTCACAATTGGTTGGCACGGTTTTTGCAATACTTCTTGATTCTCAGGTTAAAAACAGATACAATATAGAAGATAAGTGTTATTGAAGGACGTTGGGAGGGTTCAAACAGATGGAAAAAGCAAAACACATTCAGACTGTAAATACAGTCGCGTTGCAGAACACAATCAAGACCGGCGGGTGTGGCGAGTGCCAGACTTCTTGCCAATCTGCTTGCAAGACGTCGTGCACGGTAGGTAATCAAGCCTGCCAGAAATAGCCGAAAACAGCCCCCGGTCGGTGTTACGGCA